>NZ_CAWNXG010000014.1:0-112519 GCF_963878145.1 Photorhabdus sp. S10-54
AATATGCCTGGCGGCGATAGCGCGGCGGTCCCACCTGACCCCATGCCGAACTCAGCAGTGAAACGCCGTAGCGCCGATGGTAGTGTGGGGTCTCCCCATGTGAGAGTAGGGAACTGCCAGGCTTTAAATACAGTAGAAATCCTCAGCGAGAGCTGGGGGTTTTTGCGTTTTAAAAGGGATATCCTATGGATTTCAAGATGCACCGCGACGGCAAGGGAGCGAATCCGCAGGGGCATAGCGAACGATGTGACCGGGATGAGTGAGTGCAGCCAACAAAGAGGCAACTTGAAAGATAACGGGTATATTATTTATTTACTTATTCCCTTTAAGAAACAAATAGTTTATTTAGTAGTCTTAAATAATTAAAATATGTTGTAGTAATAGCAGGCATAAAAAAATAATTTAAATGGCTTTTTGAACTGATGGGAAAAAATGAATCATGTTATCCTAAGGTTAGTCGAGCATGACAAAAATCTCTATATATTCATAAACATCATTGAGCCGGTTATTAACAGACTTTAATGAGTTCGAATATCTGTTGAGTATTACCATGAAAGAGATCAGTTAATAACATCGATAGAGATCGCTATTTACCCCACTCATAGAACCTGCTAATAAACTATATTGACTGATCTCCATCAGTCAACGTTGAACACACTTTACGCATTGATTCACCCTTTAATTCGACTTTAATACTCCCGTGAACCAGTCTGTCCAGGATCGCATCAGCGTGTGTGGCATCACCTATCATTTGATACCATTTCTCAATAGGAAGTTGGCTTACCAGCAACACTGAGCCCCGTTGATAGAACTGATCGACTATCTCCAGTAGGTCACTGCGTTGATCTGAGGTCAGTACCTCCAGACCCCAGTCATCCAGGATTAACAACTGACTACGGCTCAGTTTATTTAACAGCCGGGGATAGCTTCCATCACCATGGCATTGTCTGCAAAGCTCCAGCAAGCCCTTTAAGCGGTAGTAATACACGACATATCCCTGGCGGCAGTAATGCCGCCCCAGCGCACAGGCAAGATACGTTTTCCCGCTTCCCGTTGCCCCTGTCAGCAGCAGATTCTGGCAGTGTTTTAACCAGTGCCCTTGTGACAAGCTTCTGACCTGCGATTTTTCCAGCCCCCGGCTGGCTCTGTAATCCAACGCTTCCAGTTCTCCCCGAAGCCGGAAGTGCGCCTGCTTGATGAGCCTGTCGGCTTTCTGGTTTTCACGGTGAGTCAGTTCCTCCTCAACAAGCAACAATAGACGTTCTTCGAAGCCCAGTTCGTTATACGAAGAAGGCAACGAAACTTGCTGGCGCAGGGCATCACGAAAACCGGAGAGCCTAAGACAAGTGAGATGTTCATAAAGGGTATTCATCAGGCATTTCCTTTATCAGTGGTAATAATGGCTGCCACGCACATTATCGTGGTCAAGTTCAGCAAGGGGATCCGAGGCCGGTGTTGGCACAATGGCGTGTTTATCCAGTCCTTTTTCGAGAATGGATTTGAGTCCTTTCAGCCGATAAATTCCCGTGGCCTGCGCACGCTGGCAGGCCTTGTCGAGACGGGCATAGCCATAACGTTTGTATAATCCTATCACGCCAAGCACATAACGATATCCTTGCTCCGGATGGGAGCGGGTCTCCAGAATATGGGTCACATAGGCTTTGACGTGCTCTCCTGCCATGGAAGCCCATTCAATCAGGCTTTCTGGCGTCCATTTCCCCTGATGGCGGTGGGCCGCTGGCATATGTTTTTCCTGGGTGCTGTAACCAGAGTGGCGTTGCCGGGGATGGATGGCGACGACCTCGCCATGATGATACAAAGTGACCAATTCGTTGCTGATATGCGCTTCCAGTTGTTCCCGCATCAGCTGATAGGGGACAGAGTAATAATGTCTATCGATATCAATATGATAATCAACATGTACCCGGACTTTTTTCACCTGCGTGTACTGATAAGATTGTTGGGGTAAAGGATTTAGCGCAGGTTTATCCAGTTGCTCGAACAATGCCTTGCGGGAGTCTTTGCGTTTTTGCATCGGCTTTTGGTTCAGGTTTTCAAGCAGTTCGGTGATGCGCTGGTTCAGTGCCTGAAGCGTGAAGAACGTCTCATAGCGAAGTTTGCCCATGATCCAACGCTCAACCACCTGAACCGCCGACTCCACTTTTGCTTTGTCTTTGGGTTTGGCCGGTCTGGCCGGTATCACCGCAACCTGATAGTGAGCCAGCATCTGCTGGTAAGTCGGATTGATATCCGGATCATAACGGCAAGCCCGGGAAGTACTGCTCTTCAGATTGTCAGGGACAACCATAACAGGTGTCCCCCCGAGGTAATCAAAGCAGCGAACGTGGCTCATGACCCAGTCTTCCAACGTCTGGCTCCAGGTGGCTTCCGCATAGGTGTAACTGGACGCCCCGAGTGTGGCGACAAAGACCTGGGCCTGACGATATTCGCCAGTGTCAGGGTTGATAACGGGCAGCGTAGGGCCGCAATAATCAATGAATAACTTTTCCCCGGCTTTATGCACCTGACGCATAGAGAGCGATAGGGTTTTTGTCCAGGCTTTATACAGTCGGCAATAGTGGTTATAGCTGTAATGCCCGCCCGGATGGCGTTCGGCATACTCTTCCCACAGGAGTTGCAGGGTGACGGTTTTGGCCGACAGCGCTTTATGCACCTCTGCCCAGTCCGGCAACGTGTACTTCCTGAGCTGGACTTTCGTTTTTAAAAACTCACGCTTGAGCGTGGCGTCATTCCAGTGCGCAGGTAACGGCCACTGGGTGATCCCCAGCTGAGCAGCGCGGTTGGCATAGCGTGAGACGACGGAAGGCGAAATAGCCAGGCTTGGTGCAATCTGCCGGTGAGTGAGTTCAGCACCGTATTTCAGGCGGAGTATCTCTTTCAGTTTTCTCATAGTGATAGTCGGCGTTGGCATAGTCATCCTGGAGGTCAGTTGAAATAGCCTCAGGATAGGTGAAAGACAACCTATGAGCAGGGAGAAAATCCCATTAATGGAGCTCACCCAATAACATTGGAGCACAAAAGTGATCTCCATCGATGTTATTAGGTGATCTCGTTGGATGGTATTAGATGATCTTGATGAATGTTATTGGGTGATCTGCTTGGATGAAAATACCCATCTGTTTTAGAGTCTGTAATTTGAATTGTGTAATTACCTATTTTTTCTCTTTCCATTCTTATTATTAGCATCTGATTCAAATTAGCTTCTTATTATAAGAAAAGTTCATATTCTAGTATTGAAGATAAATCTTATAACTCAATATTAATAATAAGAATATTTTATCAATTAGTCTTGTTGCTTTTTTAGAATGTATTGTTTTTAATATTGATAGCTTGTAATTTGACTTCTTATAATTTTGCCTTTTTGTTTTGGTTTTCCTCATTTCTACTGAAAATATCATTGATTTTTAATATGTTTCATTCCATTTTTAATTTAATTTACCTTATTGTTTTTTTATATAAAAAATATAATTTAAAGTATTTTCTGTTATAAATACTGAAAATTTATTAACTATTATCATGTTGAACATTGTTGTAAGACCAAAAATGAAATAATTTCAGCTTACTTGTAAATCCTCGACATTTTGTTAATACTTAGTTAGATTTAGCTATCTAGAAGTCTAAGCGTGTAAATGGATAAAAAATCGAGGTTATAGCATGCCAATTTGTATACCGGATGAATTACCCGCAGTGAATTTTTTACGAAACGAGAATGTGTTCGTGATGACATCTACTCGTGCAAATATTCAAAATATACGTCCACTAAAGGTATTGCTGCTTAACCTGATGCCAAAGAAAATTGAGACTGAAAATCAATTTTTAAGATTACTATCCAATACGCCTTTACAGGTAGATATCCAGCTATTGAGAATAGATAACCGAAAGTGCAGGAATACGCCTGCTGAACATTTGAATAACTTTTATTGTGATTTCGAGCAGATAAAACACCAAAACTTTGATGGTTTAATTGTCACTGGAGCGCCATTGGGATTAGTTGAATTCGAAGATGTGGCATATTGGAAACAGATTGAAAGAATAATTAGTTGGGCAAAGGAACATGTCACTTCTACCTTATTTATTTGTTGGGCTGTGCAAGCCGCTTTGAATATTTTGTACGGCTTACCGAAGCTTACCAGAGAAGTAAAACTATCAGGTGTTTATTATCATTCTACTTTGGAGCCTTTAGCATTATTGACTCGCGGCTTTGATGAATCTTTTTTTGCGCCTCATTCTCGCTATGCAGATTTTCCTGAGCAGGTTATTCGTGAACATACTGATCTGGATATTCTTTGCAGTTCTGAGGAGGCGGGTGTGTATTTACTGGCGAGTAAAGATAAGCGCATGGTATTTGTTACTGGTCACCCGGAATATGATGCTGGAACGTTGGCTAGTGAATATTTACGCGATTTGGCAGCAGGTTTGGAACCCAAGATCCCAATAAATTATTTTCCAGATAATAATCCAGAAAGAAAACCACTGGCATCATGGCGTAGTCACGGGCATTTATTATTTTCCAACTGGCTAAATTATTATGTGTACCAGATCACGCCATATGATCTTACCTACATGAATCCAACATTGGATTAATATCTTTATAAATGGCTGAAATTCAGCCATTTAACCCTTCTGATTTTTTCTACTTTCCTGTTATTAACACCTATCAAAATATCGCACTTTTTGTAGTTTATCTTATATAACAAAAACTTAACCAAATGATCTTATAATTTATGGAATTAATTTCTCTAATTTAAAATTGGTAATTTGCAATATAACTAATTGTTTTTCATAGAATAAAAATAAATTTTTTAAAAAATGGAAATCGTTTTTGATTTATTTTAAATTTCTATTACTCTTATTCAGGTGTGGTTTAAAATGAGGATGAATGAATGACGCAGCAAACTTTAGCGACTGAATTATCGTTTATTAAACGATTTGGAGCAGCAGAGCAGGAGGTTTTGATACCTGAGGCGGTAGATTTTCTGAAAGATCTGGTTGTTCGGTTTACTGATGTACGGAAAAAATTGTTAGTCGATCGGGATATTTGGCAGAAGAAAATTGATGATGGTGAATTGCCTGATTTTATTTCGGAAACCAGTTCCATTCGTGAAAGTGAATGGGAAATTCAAAATATTCCAGCGGATCTCCGTGATCGTAGAGTAGAAATCACTGGACCAGTAGAACGGAAAATGGTTATCAACGCTTTGAATGCTAATGTAAAAGTTTTCATGGCGGATTTCGAAGATTCCTTAGCGCCAGCTTGGGATAAGGTGATTGAAGGGCAAATCAACCTGCGTGATGCGGTTAATGGCACAATTTCTTACGTTAATGAGCAGGGTAAACAGTACCAGTTGCAATCAGATCCCGCTGTTCTGATCGCACGGGTAAGAGGGCTTCATTTACCGGAAAAACATGTTATCTATCAGAATGAGCCCATTGCCGGTGGATTGTTTGATTTTGCGCTCTATTTTTACCACAACTATAAGCAATTGCTGGCAAAGAGGAGCGGCCCCTATTTCTACTTGCCAAAGATTCAGTCTTACCACGAAGCTCAGTGGTGGAGTGATGTATTCAGTTTTGCAGAAGATCGTTTTGAGTTACCGAGAGGCACAATCAAAGCAACAGTATTGATTGAAACTCTGCCGGCTGTATTTCAGATGGATGAGATTCTTTATCATCTTCGGCATCATATCGTCGGCCTTAATTGTGGCCGTTGGGATTATATTTTCAGCTACATTAAAACACTGAAAAATCATAGTGATCGGGTTCTGCCTGATCGTCAGTCTGTCACAATGGATCAACTTTTCCTCAGTGCTTATTCCCGTTTGCTGATCAAAACCTGCCATAAGCGCGGAGCATTTGCGATGGGGGGAATGGCTGCTTTTATCCCCAGTAAAGATATTGAACGCAACAATTGGGTACTAGATAAAGTCCGGGCGGATAAAGAGCTGGAAGCACGCAATGGTCATGATGGTACATGGATTGCCCACCCAGGTCTTGCCGACACGGTAATGGAAGTTTTCGATAGGGTCTTGGCAGAGCGGCAAAACCAGTTAGATATTTTCCGTGAAGAAGATGCACCGATTACCGCAGCTCAATTACTGGAACCTTGCCCAGGCGATCGTACTGAAGAAGGTATGCGGGCCAATATCCGTGTAGCGGTTCAATACATTGAAGCGTGGATTTCAGGAAATGGCTGCGTTCCTATTTATGGTTTGATGGAAGATGCTGCGACAGCCGAAATTTCCCGGACATCCATTTGGCAATGGATTTATCACGAAAAATCATTATCTAACGGTAAAAAAGTGACAAAAAGTTTGTTCAAGCAGATGTTGGCAGAGGAAATGGAGGTTATTAAGCAAGAAGTTGGAGAAACACGTTTCAGTCAAGGGCGATTTAGCGATGCGGCCAAGTTGATGGAGCGCATTACAACTCAGGACGAGCTGATAGATTTCCTGACGTTGCCGGGATATCAATTGCTTGATTAGAGTCCATCCCATTAGGGCTACTGAGAGAAGTTTGAGCAACGAATAATAACAAAACACCATATCCGATTAATTTAATAAAGATAGGAAGTAGAAGTTATGACAATCTCCAGAACTCAACAAATCGCTCAGCTGGAACAAGAATGGAAAAGTGACCGTTGGAATGGAATTATCCGTCCGTACAGTGCGGAAGATGTGGTTAAATTACGTGGTTCGGTTAATCCAGAACATACATTGGCACAGCTTGGTGCTAAAAAACTGTGGGAATTGCTGCATGGCATGGCAAAGAAAGGCTATGTCAACTCATTAGGTGCATTGACGGGTGGGCAGGCATTACAGCAGGCAAAAGCGGGTATTGAGGCGGTTTATCTTTCTGGTTGGCAGGTTGCGGCTGATGCTAACACTGCATCCAGTATGTATCCTGATCAGTCCCTGTATCCGGTGGATTCAGTCCCGGCGGTGGTAAAACGCATTAATAACAGTTTCCGCCGGGCAGATCAGATTCAGTGGGCAAATGGTATTGGTACTGATCATCAGGAATATATCGATTATTTTCTGCCAATTGTGGCGGATGCGGAAGCAGGATTTGGTGGTGTTCTGAATGCTTTTGAATTGATGAAAGCTATGATTGAAGCGGGTGCTGCGGCTGTTCACTTTGAAGATCAACTGGCAGCGGTGAAAAAATGTGGTCATATGGGCGGTAAAGTTCTGGTTCCGACACAAGAGGCGATTCAAAAATTGGTTGCTGCGCGTTTGGCGGCGGATGTTTCTGGCGTACCTACCCTGTTGATTGCTCGTACCGATGCTGATGCAGCCGATCTGTTAACCTCTGACAGTGACACTTATGACAGTGAATTCATTACTGACGAACGGACTGTTGAAGGGTTCTTCCGCACCAAAGCGGGTATCGATCAAGCGATTAGTCGCGGTTTGGCTTATGCGCCGTATGCTGACTTGATATGGTGTGAAACATCAACACCTGATATTGAAATGGCCCGTCGTTTTGCTGAGGCGATTCATGCTAAATATCCCGGTAAATTGTTAGCTTACAACTGTTCTCCATCGTTCAATTGGAAAAAGAATCTGGATGATAAGACTATTGCGCGTTTCCAGGATGAACTGTCAGCAATGGGTTATAAATTCCAATTTATTACTCTGGCGGGTATCCACAGTATGTGGTTCAACATGTTCGACTTGGCGCATGCTTACGCGCAGGGTGAAGGGATGAAACATTATGTGGAGAAAGTACAGGAAAGAGAGTTTGAATCAATTAACCGTGGTTATACTTTCTCTTCTCATCAACAGGAGGTTGGCACAGGTTATTTCGATAAAGTCACAACGATTATTCAAGGGGGAACATCGTCAGTAACCGCATTGACAGGTTCCACAGAAGAGCAGCAGTTCTGATTGTTGTATTTCTGATCCTATTCAGCCTGCTTATTGCAGGCTGAATATATTGAGGAGTTGCGATGGAGATAGATTCAGCACATTTGATAGCACAAACCATTTTACAGGGATTCGATGCACAATATGGTCGCTTTCTGGAAGTGACTTCAGGCGCACAACAACGCTTTGAACAGGCCGACTGGCACGCTGTACAGAAAGCTATGAAAAAGCGTATCAATCTTTATGATCATCATGTTGGGCTGGTGGTTGAGCAGCTTAAATGTATACATGGTGCTTTTGGATATGATGAAGAGTACATTACCAAGGTAAAGGTTGTTTATACCGGTTTATTACCGGATTATCCCCGGTTTGAAATTGCCGAGAGTTTTTTTAATTCTGTTTATTGCCGTCTATTTGAGCATCGCAATTTGACACCGGATAAATTATTTATTTTTACCTCACAGCCTGCACGTAGATTTCGGGATATTCCTCGGCCATTATCGCGTGACTTTTTCCCTAATGATAATCTTGCGTTAATGTTACGGACAATTCTTAATGATCTGCCGCTGCGTTTACCTTGGGAAAATCTGGAAAGAGATATTTATTATATTACAGACTATCTACAACAGATATTTCCAGTCGGAGAATTATTACAGGCAACTTTTCAGATAGCTAATGAACTGTTTTATCGTAACAAAGCGGCTTGGTTAGTCGGTAAGATCCGCATGGGCGGTCAAGTTTATCCTTTCTTATTGCCGATCCATCATAACGAATCTGGGGGGATCTTTATCGATACCTGCCTGACTGATTATGCTGATGCTAGCATTGTATTTGGTTTCGCCCGTTCCTATTTTATGGTTTATGCGCCTTTGCCTGCGGCTTTGGTTGAATGGTTGAGAGAAATTCTGCCTGCCAAATCAACGTCTGAACTTTATATGGCAATCGGCTGCCAGAAGCATGGTAAGACAGAATATTATCGGGAATATCTAGCGTTTATTACCTTCTCCAAAGAGCAACTTATAATTGCTCCCGGTGTTAAAGGGATGGTGATGTTAGTGTTTACTTCGCCTTCATTTGATCGCGTCTTCAAGGTGATTAAAGATAGATTTGCGCCGCAGAAAGAGGTGACTCAGGAGCGGGTACAGGAGTGTTACCGTCTGGTCAAGGAGCATGATCGTGTGGGGAGGATGGCCGACACACAGGAGTTTGAAAATTTCGTTATTGATAAAGCCCGCATCAGTCCTGAACTAATGGCAGAGTTGCAGAAAGAAGTGCCAGAAAAGCTAGAAGATTTGGGTGATAAAATCCTGATTAAACATCTATATATGGAACGGCGGATGACACCGCTGAATATCTATATGGAACAGGTGGAAGAGCAGAAGCTGAAAGATGTCATCGAAGAGTACGGTAATGCGATTAAACAACTTGCAGCAGCGAATATTTTCCCTGGAGATATGCTGTTTAAAAACTTTGGTGTGACACGGCATGGACGAGTAGTGTTCTACGACTATGATGAAATCTGTTATATGACAGAAGTTAATTTTCGAGACATACCGCCACCGCGTTATCCAGAAGATGAGCTTGCCGGTGAACCGTGGTATAGCGTGGCGCCAAATGATGTTTTTCCTGAAGAATTCCGACATTTTCTTTGCACTGACAGTCGTATTCGCTGTTATTTTGAAGAGATGCATAGTGATTTATTTAAAGCAGACTATTGGCGGGCGTTACAGGAACGGATTAGAAGTGGTCATGTGGAAGATGTGTTTGCGTATCGCCGCAAACAGCGGTTCAGTCAACGTACTGAAATAGAAACTTACTCTATTGTCAAAGTTTCAGCCTGATTTTATTGGGAATTGGCGATTGCTGTCAGTAACCGCCATTTTCACCAATAGTTAATATTATTATCCTCATTAAATTATTTTTCTAAATTAAATATAAATTAATTCCTATTTGTTTTTATTGTGTGGGATGTGAATATTTCTAATAAAAATAAACCTGGGATTCTATATGAAATATATTTCTTATTAGGAAGGCATAATTGGAATGTGAGTTAAAAGCATATATTTAATAATTTCTTTAAGAAATAAAAATAGATCCACTTATTTGTGGAGGTTCTATAATTTTATAGAGTTTGGGAATCAAGGATTTTTAGCCACGGCTAGCGGTTGTAAAAAGAATTGATATTTTTGACTCTAAATTAAATACATGAAAATTCTCATATAACACACATATAACTTCTTGGAAGTATTTAAGGATATAATAATGGCTAGTGTAATTTTATACGGTGATAAAATCCATATTAAAAATAACTATCTTGGAAATGGTGGTTATCTGGATACTAATGGTTATGCAACCGCGCAAGGCGCAAAATATAACGTATACACGGCTACTTCGCCGACTCGTGCTCCGGGTACCGGTACGGGTACATGGCAAATTTTGTCTGCGAGCGGAAAAGGCGTAGGGGAAGAGATTTACAGTGGTGATATCGTGTTTCTTTTCAATCTTTACCAGAATAATGGGGGATATCTCGGTACTAATGGTTATGCGCCATCACCTGAACTCTATAATATTTATACATCGGATAAAGCAGCACGTCCGGTTGAGACCCTGACATGGTACATTTTTTCAGATACAACCAATGGATATGATGGTAAAGTTCGTGAAAGTGATGTTATCCGTTTTCTGAATGGTTATAATAGCGTACGTGGAGGATTTCTTGATACTTGTTTCAATGCTACTGCTGCTGGTGCATTATATAATGTATATACTTCACGTCTTTCTAATCGAGGTAACGGAACAGGCACTTGGAATTTATCAAAAGCGATTTAATCAGGATGATACTCATCGATTAGTGTTCTATTAACTAATTCTCCTATATATAAGAGTCCGGGAATATAATTATTTTCGGATTCTTTATCTCATTTTCTATTGATATTATGTCTAAACTAGTTAAATAATTTTGTTGCTATTCTATTATATTGCCGCTAATATTTTTAGCGGAATGGTAAATTAAATTTATTGGTCTGAAAAGACAGGGCACGAAAAAATCAATGCCCTGAGAATCATATGATAATTTAAGAAAAAGAATTAACGAATCCCGCCATATTCTTTACTGATCTCTTTTGCTGCCCGGATCACTAAAGCACCAAGTTCAGTGATGCGATCATCAGTGATCCGTGAGACTGGGCCAGAAATAGAAATAGCGGCAAAGGCTTGATGATGCTCATCATAAATACAGGCAGCAATACAGCGCAGACCTAAAGCATGTTCTTCATCATCGAACGAATACCCTTGTTTACGTGCCTGCTCCAGATTTTCTTTTAAACCCGAAGGAGTTGTCTTGGTATGTTGCGTATAAGAATGTAGCCCTTTTTTATGCAGTAATTGAACCAGTTGGTTATCTGATAATGTTGAAAGGAATGCTTTACCCGCTCCGGAAGCATGCATAGGCAACTTACCGCCGATAGGGGCGGACATTCTCATCAACGCATTACATTGTACTTGATCGACAATAACCGCTTCATATTCACTGTGATCAAGAATCGCCAAATTAACGGTTTCACCGGAATCTTCCATCAAACGGCGGAGGATCGGGTGAATGAGTGCCAATAAATTTCGGCTCTGTAAGAAACTGCTGCCGATAATAAAAGTGTGTGAACCGATAACCCACAGCCCTAAATCGCCAATCTGACGGACAAAACCGTGCTGTTGCAAGGTGGTCAGAAGACGGTGAGTGGTAGAATTTGGTAATCCGGCTTGTTGGGCTAAATCAGTCAGGGCGATACCGCCGGGTGAATCGGAAATATATTCCAAAAGAGTCAGACCGCGACTTAATGACTGTACTTGCCCATTAGCAACAGCATTATTCGCCGTAATCTTAGTTTTTTTTGTTTTTTTACTGGTAACGGCAGTGCTCATCGAAATACCCTCTGAATAATAAGATGGAATTCATTTTCATTTCTCATTATGGACGATAAACCTGAAAAACACTCATCCGATGTGTGGAAAATGCCACCTATCATTGAGATTTAAAGAAATTTCAAAATCTTGCCCAGAATCTATAGGTAACGCTGGCTTAGGACTTTTAGCAAATATGAGCCGGATGTACAGGAGTGGCGAATGGTCAGTAATCGCATACTTTAGTTACCTGTTGATCGCTACTTTTCCGGGTTTGCATTTCTTATCGCTTCGTGGGTTTATGTGTACTAGATCAAATTTTGACTTATATACCCGTTATCTTTCAAGTTGCCTCTTTGTTGGCTGCACTCGCTCACCCCGGTCACATAGTTCGCTATGCTCCCGGGGATTTACTCCCTTGCCGTCGCGATGCATCTTGAAATCCATAGGGTATACAGAGATATGTTACATCGCATCTACTCTTTTTATCATTTCTATTGCAACAGCCATAGGTATGAATAGTTTGTTCTTTGTCTGAGGAAATTCTTCAAAACCTACGTTCATATACAGTTTTTTGGCTATGTTGTTCTTAGCATCGACGATAATCATCGGGATGGGAATAGATTTTGACGACTCTATAGCTTTTCGAATTGCATCTATAAGCAAGATTTCACTAAATCCTTGGCGTTGAAATGGTTTATTTACAGCCAGTCGACCAATAAGTGCGCAATGTAGTGTTGAAGGGTACTTTTTCGATATTTTTTCTGGTAGTTCGTCTAGTTCTACCGTGCATAGAGCCAGGGAATAGTATCCCTTTATTTGAGATCCATTTTGACTACTTATAAGGACGAATGTTCTTGATAAGTCCTTTTTATCATGCTGTCCCGATACTGCTTTCAAGTAGTTGTTTAGCGCAGGTTCACCACAATCAAAATTACTTCTATCGTGTTTGTTTTTATTTAAACATTCTATCTTCATCTGTTATTGTTTCCTTATGTCTACGAGCAGCACGAAGGAAACGTTCATTTACCTTGACCGGTTTTTCCAATGCATGGACAAACGCCAATGCATCTTCTTGACACAATTGAATACGCATATTTTGTTCAATAAGTCTTTTTGCCTCTGCTACAGCAGCATTGGCAATAAAGCTATTCAAACTTGCATACCCTGATAATGATAACGCTCTTTCGAGTAACTCTTTGGTCTCTGAACTCACCCTTGTGGTGATTCTTTCATTTGCTAACGTGGCCATAAGCCTTACTCCTACCGCATTGCGGTTATTAGTTCTTTAGTTATTAGTTCACTATAGATATCCACTACTCGCTTACATTGTTTATTCGGAGCTAGGGGAACATATTATTTGGTGGAATGCTAAGCTTCCTCCATTGATGAATTTAATATCGATTTTAACAAAAGTCAATATGTGTGCCAAAATGATGTCACATTGTGAGACTAAACAAGCCATATCAATATAGAACAAAAATCATCAAAATTCGGGCATGCAGAGTTGTTAAAGAGTGGTACGAAACTACATTTAGCTGTTGTACTAGCTCAGACTTGAGCTAACAGCTATCAAGAATGGATGTCAGATTAAGTTTGGTCTGGTGTAGTTTATGATAGTTAATTCATTATAAATGCACAATATTATTAAAATAGAAATGGTTTCCTATCTGTAACTGACATTATTGGTTCAGTACGATATAAACTGGAATTTCTGTTATCTAGGTAATCTTCGTGGAGTAGAATAATAAAATATTTTTAGGAATTGACTCATTATATTAATGGTATTTTCTTGAAAAGAATATGTAAATAATACCTTGATGAATTTATAGGAAATATGATTTTTATCTAACTATTTTTTGATTATATAATTACAAAAGAGCGTCTGTTATTGTCAAAAATAATGTTTTATATTGTTTTAAATTAGTCTGAGTTATTTGGATTGATTTTCTATATTTTCATTTTAATTATAAAAATATGAGAAAATATTATTAATTATATCAAGAATAATATTTTGTTACTATTTTGTCGGAATGGGAGAGTTTAATGAAACGCATTTTTTTGATTATCTGTTTTTTGGCAACTTTAATTGTTGCGATTATTCAGGGTATCGGTTTGGTACTTCCTGATAAAGTCCCTGTTGAATATTTTAAAGAAAGTGGATTCAAGAATGTGATGAGAATGCTTGGTGTTATTGCTGCGGAACCTCATCCTGCGGCTTCAACACAGCAAGCGTTAGTTCGGGCTTACCTGATTAACGAAATGAATGATATGGGATATAGCGTCACTGAACAGACATTTTATTACACGGCGGATGATTTGGCCTCTCGGCAGAAGAGAATGTATTCAAACTTCAATAGTCAACAACGCCGAGCTTTTGATAAAGAGTTTGCCAGGATAAATACAGGCAACTTTGCAAAACAAGTGGGGGAACAATCAGAATTAACTGGAACGAATCTTATCGCAAAGTTGGAGGTTCCTTCGCCAGAAGGAACTTTATTATTCGTTTCACATTATGACAGTGTTAGAACTGCGCCAGGAGCCAGTGATAATGGTATAGCCGTCGCCTCGGTACTCCAATTAATGCGGGATCTTGCTAAAAGAACGGATATAAAAAATAACGTTATATTCTTATTCTCTGATGCTGAAGAGTTGGGATTACTCGGTGCGCATCACTTTGTTAAGAATATTAATGAGATCGCTACTCAACCAATAGATGTTGTTTTTAATTTTGATGCTCGGGGAAATAATGGCGTGCCACTCTTATTTGAGACATCGGCAAAAAATCTTGCTCTTGTTTCAGAATGGAATCGGAATGCTTATAAGCCAGTAGCTTTTTCATTTAGTCCCATCGTGTATCAAATGTTGCAGAATAACACAGATTTTAGTGTCTTTCTGAATAGAGGGTTTACCGGGATGAATTTTGCTACGATCTTGGGTTATGAGCATTACCACCGTATGAGTGATACTGTTGAGAATCTTAACCTTGGAACTTTGTGGCGATATCAGCGAACGATTCGGGATTTGGGAGCGCATTTCGCGGTAAAAGATGAGATTAACTTGTTTAAAGAAAGTGTAGATGCAGTTTACTTTCCTGTGCCCTATATTGGGCTTATTATCATATCTATATTTTCCGCTTTCGTTACAGGTATTTTAACATTTTTACTCTCTATCTCATTAGCGATAAGAAATATATGGTTTTCATCTTCACGCCGAACTGTATCAAATATCCAGAGCATTTTAAGGATACTTGCTGGATTATTTAGCCTTGTCGCAGCATTAGTTGTACCCACAGCATCTTATCTTATTACATTACCTGTTTTGCTGTTTTTATTAACGGATTTGATGTTGAGGGAGTTCAATAAATTTAGCGTTGCGTTGATTTTATTAATTATCTGTACTTACATTACATGTATTCTCTATGTTCCAATTATATACCTTGTTTCTGTCGGATTACATGCTCCTGTAGTGGGGAGTGCGCTCGCTATTCTGCCAATGCTTATTTTGGGATTTGGTATAGCCAGTCTTTGGAAGCGAATAACTTAATTCTATAAAATTAGTCGTTATAATTAAAGTTAATATAAAACCAGTCATAGAGTAAGAGAGCAGAATGGCTGGTTAATTTCATAAACTAAATAGTGGTAATGATATAATTCATTGGTATTAATAATTTTGCCATGTAAAGTATCTAAGGAAGTAATATAAATAGATTTGTGAAAATAATGTTGGTAAATAATTTTTTGAATATATTTTCAAATTGATTCATGAATAAATTTCATTTTTTTTATGTGTTATTTAAACTAAGATTATCTCTTATTACTATTAACTGTTTGTTGTTTTATGTGGTTATAGCTTTCTATCAATATTGTTTCATGTAAATTCAATACATTTAAAATTGATATTTTATTATTGATTTATAAATTATTTATTAATATTTAAATGGTATGATTTACATTTGAAACTAAATTTTTCTAATGTGTAAAATAATTTTTCCAGCAAATAATTTATAAAATAATATATGTTCCTTGCTTTATCTATAGCCTGTTACTAAGAAAGTATAAGGGGCTTTTATATTGGTTAATAAAAAATTAGAAAATCACTAATAACCCGGCGATATGGACAAGCATTTGACACTTATCGCATTGAAAATAAAACTTTTTTGGCGGATTTATCGCCAATGCCAGTCACCGGAGCGTGATGTAGTTATTGGGAGCATATAGATATGAAAAATAATATTAATGGTAATCATTTTAAAGTGGCTGGCAATTTTCTCTGTAATTATAAAGTTTATCAGGGAGATAGTAATGGCAGAGTTGTTATATTGTTACCTGCTATTGGTGTGGAAATCAGGAAATATGACGCTTTAATACAACAACTGGTAAAAGAGGGGTTTCAGGTTGTCACTGCTGATATGCCAGGTTATGGAGACAATCAACCTAAACCAAGTCGAAAAAATGACTATAACTATTCCGATCTGTTGCAGGATTATCTTCCGGCAATGTTAGACAAGGCTGTTGAATTAAATAGACATAAAATTCCTATTGTCTTTGGTCACAGTCTTGGAGGACATATTGCGACGCTCTTTGCCAGATCAACTAACAGGTCATTTTCTCTGTTTTGTGTGGCAACCGGGAACGTATGGTATAAGAATTGGCAGGGAATGGGGAGGGTACAGATAATAACAGCAGCTATTATTTTTAACATTCTGACTGCGTTATATGGTTATCTCCCTGGGAAAAAGATTGGTTTTGGCATAAGAGAAGCTAAGGGGTTAATGCGGGACTGGTCCAAAACTGCTTGTACGGGAAATTATGATCATGTCCGTGCTTATAAGGGGAAGGAGAATAAAAATTTATCCAAGGCTATTTATATCTGTTTTAAAGGAGATAATTGGGCTCCGTTAAAGTCTACTCAGGTATTAGCAAGTCTTATACCTAATGCAGAAGTTAGGGAAATAACTTTGTCTCTCAAAGGTAATCCTCACAGTGCCTGGATTAAACAGCCAGGAGACATTATTGCAATCATGAAAAGAGAAATAATGGAGAATAGCGATGATTAATACATTGAAAATTCTGCGTTGGGAATTTCTAGGATTGTTCTTTATCAGTTTATTTCTGACCTGGCAGCTTGAAAGTTATATAAATTGGTGGCAATTTATTTTGTTATTTTTTCTGATTGATATTATTGGCTACTACCCAGGGCGGATCTGGAGTTTACTGAATAAAAAAGAAATTCCTCCTGCTGCTTTTTATACCTTTTATAATATTTGCCATAATTTATTCACACTCAGTGTGATTAGTTTGCTCTGGATCTGGTTCTTTAAGGACAATTACAGCGTTATTGCACTGTTTGTTCATATCTGCCTGGATCGAGGTGTACTGGGAAATTTTCCTAAGTTATCTATTAATATATTTAAGCAGCCCACTGTTCATTGAAGTAAATCATTATAGAGAGATAACTTATTTGGGGAGGCATTTATATTATGAATTTAATTAAACAGGCATCGGAAGTAGAAATGCGGGCAAAAGATTGGGGCTTGGATGAATGGTTCACTGAACAGATAAATGTTGAACAAAGAAAAAGAACCCATTATGCCAATGATCCTAAATTAACCTATTTGCCGGGTGATTTACGGGAGTCTCTGATCAGGGAACTTTCTTTTAAATCGATTTCGGAATATGAAGCAACGAAAGCATTATTGTTACTTGCAGATAAGGCTCCTGACAATATCAACTTTGATTATATGCTGACTCAGATATTTGATGAAGGTAGACATGCTAAATTATTCAGAGAACATCTGGTCAGAATAGGCTTTGCGGATATCGACAATGTGGCCGGAAAAATGGAAAGCCTCTTACGAGGAAAAATGACTAATATGTTGGAAACATTGAGAACTTATTTCGATGAGTGGGTGGTGTTGAAAAATGACTACATTGCAGGCGTGTTAATCATTACGGTTGTTCTGGAAGGCGTGCTTGCGCCAACGTCAGAGCTCAGCGAAATCAAGTGGCGCCCTTTTGATATTGTCGCCGCCGAGACACAGGCCAGAGCCAATGCTGATGAATTAAGACATCTGACAGTGTGTGCAAATATCGTCAAGATGGCACTCGAAAATGATAGTTCTCTAAAGCAATCGGCTCTTGAGTGTATAGAAGAAGGGCTGGCGTTATGGAACCAGGTATCTGTTGATGACTTGTTTGTGGAGCGTGAAATGTTCTATCAACGGGGTATGCAGCACCACTTGCGCTTGATTGAAGGTTATGAATTAGTGCCTGGAATGTTGTTGTCCGATTCTACGGTGGAATCTCGTCTTGAGCTATCTCATTCCTTGGTTGAACAGATGCAGCAGTCACGCCTTAAATACATGGGCTTAGTGTAGATATTGGCCTTATTCAGCAGGTTGTTTGAATAGGTTAAGGAGAATTAAAAATGACAAATATTGTTGAAGAACTCAGGAAGAATAGCGGGAAATACCAACATTTGACACCAGATAGATTGAAAAGATTGTTATTGGGTTCTGAAGCCGCTTCACAATGCCTACGTTTGATGGCTCAATCCAATATGGATGGGCTTCATCAAGTCGGTAATACTATCCGTGAAGCCTCTGCATGGCTTCCCGCTGTTGGTATTGCCTTAACAATGCATAATCATATTGTACTGGCTTGCAGTAAATTTCCTGACATATTCGAAGACAGCAACGTATTATTGAATGAAGTTATGGCATCAAAAGCGTTGGTTGCTTCCGCTTTTGCAGAAGGTGTGCCTGGAACGAATATTTTTATACCATCGCTTAAAATGCATTCTAAAGAGGGAAAGTTGTTTGTTAATGGTTCTAAGAAACCTTGTTCCTTATCTTCGATTGCTGACTATTATGTGTTATCGGTCTGCGATACTGATAATAATAATGATATGAGGATAGTATTGGTTTCTAAATCGGATCAGAATTTTAAGGTTATTCCTTTCTGGCGACTGGGGATTATGGCTGAAAGTGATAATCAAGAAGTTAAATTTTCGGATACCGAAGTTTCATTAAAACGACTTTCTCATTATAAAGGGATTGAACAACAGATGCTGCTTTCCTGCGGTTTATCACTATTTAATTATTTTGCCGCAAATACTTATTCTGGAATTCTTGATGGGCTGACTCGTTTTATTCCTGAGAAAGTAGTAGAACAGCAACCAATTAAATATACCCTGACCCAAGCTGATTATAAGATTAATGTTATTCTCGGTCAGATGATGATTATTGCCTTTTATGCTAGCCAGGATGAAAATGCCGTCCATAAGATTCTCGCGTTACGTTATACCTTGGAAAAGATCCTTGAGGAAACTGCCAGTTTCATATTCCGATGTTGCGGTGGGATTAAGGTAATGACAACACCGGAAATTATGAATTTCTATTTGGCAGTACAGTTATTTAAATTTCATCCGATAGGAGAATTCCAAATGATTAACCAGATCATGCAGCAAACTTAATTACTTCTAGAATCACCTATTTATCACTCAAGGATTTTCCCATGCTGTTTACAGCATGACTTTGTGCACCTAAAAAAAGAGAGAAAACTATGTTTGTTAATCAATATCGTGAGAGTTTATTGAATTCTGTGGGCCTTGAATTGGATATCAAGTCTGCTCAAGATAACCAGCTTACATTATCGGATGGCCGGGTTGTTAAGGATTTTTTGGCTCAATATGGTGCTCTGCCATTTGGACATAATCCTGATTTCGCTATCGCTGAAATTGACAGATTCACTAAAGATAAAGAGCCTATTTTCTTTCAGCCCAATATTCACAAAAAGGTACGGCTATTGGCTGAAATGCTTGCAGAGCAAATAGATAAGGAAAAATATACCCACTGTACTTTTACTAACAGTGGTGCTGAAACAGTAGAAGCTGCGATTAAATTTACCCGTCTGTTTACTGGCAGAAAGCGTATTCTGAGTTTGCATCGCAGTTTTCACGGTAAAACCTATTCGGCATTATCCGCTACGGGATCAAATCGATTTAAAGCCGATTTCATTTACGATGATAAATTATATGAGCAGGTTGATAGCGAAGATTTAGATGAAATAAAAAGAAAGCTGGAGGGCCGGGAATTTGCTGCATTTATCATTGAACCGGTGCAAGGAGAAGGTGGAATGAAAGTGATTCCACCAGATACGTTGTCCAGTATTTTGGCACTGTGTAAAGACAATGGCACATTGTCAGTATTTGACGAAGTTCAGACGGGTATCGGTAGGCTTGGGGCATTTTGCGCGGCCACGCTCTATGCTTTGAAACCGGATGTTATCCTGTTTTCTAAAGCGCTGGGGGCAGGTATCTCGCCGATTGGTGCGATGTTGTATTCAGATGAGCTTTATTTATCCGAGTTCGACAGGAAACATAGCTCCACTTTTGCCAATAACGTTCTAGCCGCAACGATGGGGATTGCTGTTATCGAGCATCTGACTAAAGATGATGGTAAGGCGTTAACCCATATTCAAGAAGTCAGCCGTTATGTTGATGAATGTCTTGAACAATTGTCTGCTAAACACCCGGAGCATTTTTACTGGCAAGGGGCTGGGTTGATGCGTGGTCTTGAAATACAGGACAGCAAAGCGGCTTCCAACATATTTATCAATTTCAGTCAAAGAAGCGGGGGCCTGGCTTATATCATTTGTAGTTTCTTGTTGAAACATTATGGTCTTTTCACCATGCCGTTAATGTCTCGTCCTTGTTCTGTACGTTTTGAGCCACCGCTTAACGTTTCCAAAGAGGATATTAAGACGTTTTTCACGGCTTTTGATGAGATATGTCAACTGGTTGAGAATGGACGATATGACATTCTTTTTTCACACTTGATAGACATACCGGTTGCGGAGCTTCCACCCGCTTCGGTGAGTTATCCCATTTCAAAAAATAACAACTTGGCCCAGATTAAAGCGCCTATCCCTGGATTGATTGAGGGTAAGAAATTCGCTTTCTTGATTCATACCACTTCGGTCAATGAGCTCGCTCATTCTTATTGCTTGTCAATAAAGGAGAATTACACGCTGGAGCAGCAGAAACAGCTCGGTAATTGGATCACGCAGGTTTCCTCGATTGATTTTAATCCGGATATCGCGGTTGAGTTTGGTGTCGAGAGTTCAACGGCATATGCCAATGGCATGCTCCTTTTCTCCCCCATCAGTCCCGAAGATATGATGGCATTGTCGGCGAAAGAACGGGCGGTATTGATGAAGGAATATCTTGATGTGGCAGAGAAAAATGGCGCTGAAATTGTTGGCTTAGGTGCTTATACCTCGGTTATTACTAATGGTGGTAATAGCTTGGTGAATAATCGGCAGGGTCGGATATTGACTAATGGCAACTCTCTGACGGCGGTGGCGGTGATTGAGGGGATACGCTCAATGTTGACTGAGAATGCATCCCGGCAAACATTGGCGGTAGTGGGCGCCAGAGGCTCCGTAGGCAGGCTTTCAGTCATTGGTTTAGCTCATAACTTTGGCCGGATTATCTTGGTTAGCCGCCCCAATAAAGCACGCGTATTGCTCTCTGAACTGACCAAGGCGCTTCTCTCCGCAGTGTTAAGGACTCATGATGTTATCCAGCCAGATTCGGTCATGGATAAGATGAGAAAATGGCTTGTTAAACAAAATCCGGGGGTGACAGATGCACAAATATTACATCAGCAAGTTCTTGAAGTTGTTGGTACCTTTGGTTTGGAAGCGATAGAGAGTTATGAACATTCTTTGAGTCAGGCTGATTTTATTGTTTCGGCAACGAGTGAAGGTAAGCCTTTCTTGAATACACATTACTTGAAAGATTCTGCCATCGTTTTTGATGCGGCCAGACCTTTCGATTTCATTCGTGATGGCAACCGTCAAATTTACGAGGGGGGATTGGTCTATCAGCCTGAGAAAGTGGCTTATAGCGATTGCAACGTGATCGATGTACCTGCGGGGGTAAATCTCGCCTGTTTATCAGAAACTATCGCTGTAGCGCTTGAAGGGGTAAGTGTTCATCAAAGCATCGGTAAATCTATTGATTATAATGATGCATTGGCGATTCGGGATATTGCGAGGAAGCATGGGTTCATCCCTGTCCAGTATTCCCGAAATAATCAAGGTGAGCGTTATGAGCATGTTGCTTGATGCTCCCCAGATTATTGCTACCGGGAACGCTCAAGATGTTCTTGGCAACAGTCATCTTAGAAAAGTGCTTTGCTATGCAAAGCACCCGTTGAGTAGCCTGTTGTTCAATAGTGAAACATATTGGTTTATTAATCAAAAGGGGGCTATTGGTTTCTTTCAGGACAAAAATCTGCATATGTGTGTAGGCGGTATTTTGGCTCCTGGCGAAGAACGAGCTGCACTTTTGCACTCTTTTCTCAACTTCACCAGAGAAAAGCGGGCTTTCCCGGTTTTTCTGCACGGTGATGAGAGCGATTTTGTGTTGTTGAAAAATAATGGTTTTTCTGTGAACCAGCTTGGCGCGAGTTATTCATTGAGCCTTGATGGATATGATATGAAAGGTAAACGGTTTCAGCAGCTTAGAAATAAAATCAGTAAATCCAGAAGAGCGGGGATTTCCGTTCGAGAGATCTGCTCGCAAGAGGAATATTATCGATTTAAACCACAACTAGAACATATTAATCAGCTTTGGCTGAAAGAAAAACACGCGAAGGCCCTGAAAAAATTGGTGATTGATTTCAATACGGTGGAAGTGAGTTCAGGCCAGCACAGAGTCTATATTGCAACACAGGGAGAACAAATTCAGGCATATATTGTTTATAGCTACACTTGGGGGGAGACATCGGGATGGTTTCATAATCTATCTCGAAAAAAACCGGATATACCCGACGGCACTATGCAATTTATTAATGAAACGGCGATTAATGACTTCCTGAAAGAGGGCGTAGTTTCCTACCTTCATTTGGGCTTCACGCCTTTGGTGGAGTTCGGCGAGGAAGGATACTTCAATGACTCGGCAATCTTTTATAAAGTTGCCAAATGGTTGTCATCAAAAGGTGGAATTGTTTATCCTGCTGCTTCTCAACGTCAATATAAAATGAGTTGGCGTCCGTCGTTAATTGAACCGGAATATATTGCTTTCCCCAGAGGAAAGGCCATGAAAGCATTATGGTCAACATTGCGAACGACTAATAGTATCTAAATTATAGAAAGTCTTCTTTTAATGTTGGGCAACAGGTGATCAGTGGGGGATGAGAATACTGAGCTGATCACCTGTCATAGTTAATATCTCTTGATTATTGATATATTTTCTATGGTGAACCTATTTTTACTGAGCTTATATATCTAAAATTATTTTTTTCTTTATAGGTTGTTTATACCTTATTTTTCTTTCTATTTTCGGCTTTCCGTTAATTATTTTATAATTTCACATTCATTGTTATTATATATTGACAGTAAAGATTTTGTATCAACTTTACTGTTATTTGTGATTGGAAAATTATCAATATTGATGAATTCACTAGGTATCATATAAGAAGGTAAACTGTTTTTAAGCAGGTTAACTAAATTTTCCTTATCAAGGATTGTTTTGAATTTACAAAAAGCAACCAGGCGAACAATAGAACCATCTTCTTTTTTTAATGGCAAAACAACAGCACTATCAACAATGGTAAGATTCATCAGCCTTTCTTCAATTTCATGTAGTTCAATGCGATAGCCATTTAGTTTTATTTGGTTATCTTTCCTGCCAAAGCAATACCAGATATTGTCAATTAATTTGCCGATATCTCCAGTTCGGAAACTTCTCATTCCATGTTGATTAATTGTCAATCTATTATTATCTTCCGCTTTAGCGCCAATATATTTTCTCATAACATGAGTGCCAGAGATAACAATTTCGTCATTTTCTAATGTCAGAATAGAGCCTGATCTTGACTCGCCAATTGGCAATAATTCCATATCAGAATGGAGGTGTTGATCATTAATTTCAATTAATGTTGTTGCTACGGTAGCTTCCGTGGGACCATAAGTATTATAGATAATTGAAGATGGAAATCTTTTCCTTAAATGTTTAACGAGATTTTTACTTAGAATTTCCCCACAAAATAGAAAATGTTTTAAATTTTTTAAGAAGGAATAATTAAAATTCTGCGATAGTAATTGCTTATAGGAAAAAGAGGGGGTTGAAACCCACACCGTTGGCTGATAATGGTTTAAAACCGGATAAAATTTTTCAGAATCAGTCGTTGTTTCTTGAGAAATGCAAAGACATGTGCCGCCGTATACCAATGTACCAAATGTTTCATACATGGATAAATCAAAATTAAATAGCGCTTGATTCATGAAAACAGGTTTTTCACCAAGCTTGAAATCATTGTACATCCATCGCATAAGATCATAAACGCTTTCACGTCCAATAACGACGCCTTTAGGTTTTCCTGTGCTACCGGATGTGAACATGATATAGGCAACATTATCTTCATCAAACTCAATATAATCAACGTTTGTTGTTTTGAATTGATTGTTAATCACATCGTAGTAATAAGGAGTGTTGGATAGTGATGCAATTTCTAATAAGCGTTGTATTGGATAAATTATATCGATTGGAATAAATGGGATCTTATAGGTTATACATGCATAAATTGAAACTAAAAAATTAGCTTCTTTGTGTCCGTATAAGATCAAAGGGGTGTTGCGATTTAAATTTAATTCTAAATATTTGGAATGCCATTTTTTAATCTCATGATATAAATCACGCCAATATATGACTTGATCTGAACCCACTATGGCGGGATTGTTTGGATGAGAAGGCGATATTATTTTATCGTTGATTAATAAATCAAAATTTGATTCGCTATATTCGTCAAGATATTTCATTTTATAAAACTGTATCCACTAAATATATATAAAGAAAAACAAATTAAAGTTAACGTTGTCAGTCTGCCAAAGAAAGAGATGATCTTTGTATTTAGGATATTAGCGATATTTTCTTTATCTCTGGTGTAATTAATTAAGCAGTTATGCATTACTGAGTAAGAACCAAATAAAGCACCACTTATAATGTAATTAAGTTCTAGTCCATTCCAAATACCCATACAAAATAATGTGATAAAAATACTGATATTCTGGGCAAAAAGTCTATGATGTTTGAAAAAGTCTTTTTCCATTAGCATCTTATATAATGGCATAAAGATGACGTCTCTTAACCATTCAGATAAACTAATATGAAATCTACGCCAAAAGTCCTGTGGATTTTTGGCTAAAATTGGATAATGAAAATTAATAGGTAAGTTTATTCCAAATAGCTTGCCGGCGCCACAAGCCATATTGGTATAACCTGCAAAGTCAAAATATAAGTAAAAACTATAACTTATAGCAACTACTAAGTATGATTCAATAGTGTCTTTATTAATATAGTCAGATAAAAATACGTTATAGATAATGGCGGCGAATAAAAATTTCTGAACTACACCATATAATATTTGTCCAGCACCGGCAAACCATTTTTCTAAAGAGACTGGCACTTGTAATTCAAGTAAATCACGTTTGAAGCTGTTCCATCTATACATAGGGCCAGCCAGCCAAACTAATGGTAAGAATAAATAAGCAAAATATTCATAAATTACTATTTTCTGTTGCTTGCTAGAGAATAAAATGACATCAATAGCCCTAAATGTAAAAAAGGATAAACCGATAACACTGAGTAGATGACTAAATTCCAAATTTAATTTAACTAAAAATAAAGGTGAAATTATTAGCAGAGAAGATACTAATTTATTAATTATATTCTTTTTGAAAATTAAAGTTATTAAATAGAAATAAACAGATAATGCTATAGGTATATAAATTTTATATCTAAAAATAATACACCAGCAAATAATAGAAAGTACACTTAATGCAATTTTAGAGTTTATTTTTTTATTAAAAAATAGAAAAAATAAAGAAAAAACAAATGAGGCTGAAAATAGATAAATGAAAAAATTAAAATTTGCAAACATGTTTTCTTATGCCTTTTTTATTCTAAAATTGCTGATATTCATATTTTACTTTAACTTCACTGCTACCATTGACGATAGAATCAGAATGATAAAATAAGGTAAGCATTAGAAAAAGATATAATAAAAAAGCCTTTATAAAATATTTCATTTCGCAAAATGTTCCACAATAGCTTTATCAGTTAATAACCAACCATATTCCCCCATATGCATAATATCCGTTAATACTCCTGGCTGATATTGCTCTTCAATAAGATTTAAATATCCCATACCATGAGATTTTATTTTCTCTGATATAATATTTTCAACGGGTTTAAAATCGTTTGTATCTGTGTATACATAAGGGTTTAATGGCTGCATAATAAACAGAGCATCGACATTATATTTCGCTAATAAATTCAATATATTGTCAAAGGCGTTCATTTCTTTACTGTAATTGATGCCATTAGGAAATGCTTTTTTACTTTTTTTATCTTTTACATATTTTTCATAGTATTTTTTATTTACCCATTGCGTCTCCTTGCTCATATTGTTAAGTTCAATATTTTTAGCATCATTAGCTAGATCTAGCCATTGAACTTCGGTATTGGCAATTTTAAATTGTTTTTTCATTAAAGGATCTTTATGAAGGACATAAATATTGTCAGCTTTAATTTTATGATTGTCGGTTATTATATTTTTGATGTTTATTCTTGCCTCTGCTATATAGTTTAAAACATTTGCAACTGATGACACTATTATATTGTCTTTATGAATCAACTTTAATTGGGTAGCGTTTAAATTTTCAAAGTTATCTTTGTTTTCATTGAGATAGCTAGAAAATATATTTTTTGCATTTTCATCATTTGCGAGTTTATTTGCGATATAGGATGGAAAGTGATAATTGTATGCTTGTGGTAACAAGTCTGTTTTTTCAAACCATCCTGGCGACAGAATAATGACTATTCTGCTATCTTTATTTAAATATTCTTGATAAGCTGATAAATAACCGTAAATTGCTAATAATTCAAAATGTGCTTTACCAATACCTATTGTGGGAATATTTAAATTTTTTGTTAAGAAATTATATGGAATGAATTGATGCGCTCTGTTTGTTAATTCAGAAGATCCAAATAAAATCACATGATTATTTTTAAATCCATATTTAAGTGATTTTTCTTTTGAGAAATCAATAGTATTGTGTTGATCTGTAATCGTAGGTATATAATTATTCGATTTATTATCGTCTTTAATATATTTGTATTCTACTATTTTTGAAGTGAAATTATTAATAAATAATATAATAGATGAAAAAATAATTGCTGCGAATAATAACGCCGCGATATTAATGGATATCTTTTTTAACATCATTTTAAGTTGTTTAAATAGTGGATAATTGACTCAGGGGTTTCGAGAATAGATTCAGCATCAGTTGCTGATATGTAGCAATCGAATTCCTCTTGTAATGCCAGGATGAGATCGACTGTAGTAATTGAATCTATTAAATTTTGCTTCAAAAGTTCATCATCTAACTCAACATTTTTTCTGGCAATTTTGTTGACTATCGATAATACTTGCTGTTCAAGTTCCATATATTATCCTTTTATACCCGTCATCTTTCAAGCTGCCTCTTTGTTGGCTGCACTCGCTCACCCCGGTCACATAGTTATCTATGCTCCCAGGGATTCACTCCCTTGCCGTCGCGATGCATCTTGAAATCCATAGGGTATATACCAAGATTGTATTTGTATGATTTTTTATAATAGATACTGCCTGATGGCTAGAAAAAATAATAGCTACCGCACAAGCTAAAGTATATTTGCTTGCTAATGTAACTGTTATTCCTTCAGTTCATTTGATTGATTTTACATATGTTATTCAACAGTATGGGATATCAATACCTCAGTTTTAATCGTGATGCATACTAATTGATAGTCCTTTTTTTATCAAGATAATATGATTGTTCTGCGTACAATTTTCTAATAAGTGAGAAAATAATATTTTGTTAAAAAATATCCTATGATTTACTATCCCTCAATATAATTAAATATGTAATTAAAAATGTTAACTAATTCACACTAGAATTTTCAGCAGAAAGCTATTTAAAAATAAATAGTAAAATCAAAAGAAAATTTTTATGATTTTGCCAGCATGAAGTAAAAATAATAATGAAGAAAGCGGGAGTCTCGCTATTATGAAAAACAGATATTCCTACACAATGAATTTGTAAGTCAAATAATGGACTTATCGTAATATCCCCCTCAGCCTTTTAACTGAGAAGGATATCAAGTACCTGAAAAACTATACTTATTCAAACAAACGCTGATGAAGCGTTTGAACAATTTGTTCTGCATCTTTGCCTTGAACAAGCAAACACAGGTTATGGTTACTGGCACCATGACTGATCATACGAAGATTGAATCTTTCCAGCACACTAAAAACCTTTTTTCCTAATCCATTGGTTTGAGAAAGCTGATTACCAATAATTGCCACCAGCGCCAGATCTTCTTCCACTTCAACCCGACACAGCGTCGAAAGCTCCGTCATCAGTGCATTGGTCAGCAGGCTGCCATTTGTGCTAGTGGAGCCAGTGGTGTCGAGTGTTAATGCCACATTAACTTCGGAGGTGGTGATCAAATCCACTGAAATATTATGACGTGACAGAATGGTAAATATTTCAGCCAAAAATCCCTGTGCGTGGAGCATTTTCAGGCTGTGTAGTGTCAATAACGTCTGTTTCTGGCGCAGGGTAATAGCGCGGAACTGTGGTGGGGCTTCTGTGGTATCACAAACCAGCGTACCGCCGGCCTGTGGTTTTTTGCTAGAGCCGACAAATACTGGAATGCCACAGCGAATAGCAGGAAACAGTGTTGCCGGATGTAGGATTTTGGCGCCAAATGTTGCCATCTCCGCCGCTTCATCAAAGGCAATCTTATCAATTCGTTGGGCAGTTGGAACGACTCGCGGGTCAGTGGTATAAATGCCCGGAACATCTGTCCAGATATCAACGCGTTTCAGGCCAAGGGCTTCTCCCAAGAGTGCCGCAGTATAATCGCTGCCACCGCGCCCCAGTGTAGTGGTACGGCCGTTCTCTTCACGACCAATAAAACCTTGGGTGACAACCAGGCTATTTTTCAGATGTGGTAAGAGATGTTCCGTTGCCAACGATTGAAGTTGTTCATGGTTTGGTTCTGCATGGCCAAAACTATCGTCGGTATACATCACTTTGCGTATATCAAACCATTCGGCATTTTTCCCTCGCTGGCGAAGCAATTCGGTAAACAATCGTGTGGACATCAGTTCACCGTGGCTGACTAATTCATCTGTCAGAGCCGCAGAGGTTGCCAGAGATGCGGCTTTAGCAAGGGTTTTAATATTTTCCAGTAGACGATCAATCTCTTGACGAATCGTATCGGATTCATGCAAACGATCAATAATTGCGTATTGAATGGAGTGGATCTGTTTCAAGTAGTCAGCCCGCTTATCTGCATCGCAGCCTTCCGCTAATGTAACTAATAAGTTTGTTATACCGGCAGAAGCAGACAGCACAACCACACGTACTGCTTTATTTGCCAGTACGATATCTGCACTGTTATTCATGGCATCGAAATTTGCCACGCTGGTACCACCAAATTTTGCGACTACATGCCCGCCAATTTCTGGGCATTGGGATGAAACAGCACTCATTGCGATAACCTTCTGTTAACTGGATAGTCTTTTAGAAATATCGGGTTAACGGGTTTGAGTCAACGGAGTGAAGAGTGACATCAATATCTTTCATGACGCGATGAGAATCATAAAATAAATTGAGGATAGTAGAGAGAGGTGATTGTTTTTTGTACGCCCCGGTAGATGGAACTAGAAAAACTTAATCGTTTTGACCAATATCAGCGATTAAAGGAAAAGAGGCTCGAATCACAGAATTACAGGTTACAATCTTTCTTTAACTCCCAATTAATTACAGTCAGTTGATAGAGAGCATAGCTATGAAAAATATCAATCCTAGTCAAACCTCAGCTTGGAAAGCGTTAGAACAACATTTTGCGCAGATAAAGGATATTCACCTACGTGAATTGTTTGAACAGGAGCCAAATCGTTTTGCTAAGTTCTCAGCGACATTCGATGACCAGATCCTGGTAGATTTTTCAAAAAATCGCATCACAACGGAGACATTAGAAAAATTACAGGCACTTGCTAAAGAGACGGATGTTGCCGGGGCGATTCGCGGTATGTTTTCGGGTGAGAAAATTAACCGTACGGAAGATCGCGCTGTACTGCATATTGCGCTACGTAATCGTAGCAACACCCCGATTGTGGTTGATGGGGAAGATGTTATGCAGCAGGTCAACGCGGTGTTGGCAAAAATGAAAGATTTCAGTGAACGCGTAATTAATGGCGAATGGAAAGGTTATACCGGTAGGGTGATTACTGATGTTGTGAATATCGGTATCGGTGGTTCAGATCTTGGCCCTTATATGGTGACGGAAGCGCTGAAACCTTATAAGAATCACTTGAATATGCATTTTGTTTCTAATGTTGATGGAACCCATATTGCGGAAACCTTGAAAGTACTTAACCCGGAAACGACGCTGTTTCTCATTGCTTCCAAGACGTTCACTACTCAGGAAACGATGACCAATGCTCACTCTGCCCGTGACTGGTTCTTAAAAAGTGCGGGTGATGAAGGACATATTGCAAAGCATTTTGCGGCGCTTTCCACAAATGGACAGGAAGTTAAGCAATTTGGTATTGATACCAAAAATATGTTTGAGTTTTGGGATTGGGTTGGTGGTCGTTATTCGTTGTGGTCAGCGATTGGTTTGTCTATTGCACTCTCTGTTGGGTTTGAAAATTTTGAACAATTGCTTAGTGGTGCACATGCAATGGATCAGCATGTTGCCAATACCCCATTTGAGCAGAATATTCCTGTATTGCTGGCGTTAATTGGTATTTGGTACAACAATTTCTTTGGCGCAGAAACTGAAGCGATTCTGCCATACGATCAGTACATGCATCGCTTTGCTGCCTATTTTCAGCAAGGCAATATGGAATCCAATGGTAAATATGTCGATCGCAATGGTCATCCAGTGGATTACCAAACCGGCCCAATCATCTGGGGAGAACCTGGAACAAATGGTCAGCACGCGTTTTATCAGCTTATCCATCAGGGAACTAAACTGATCCCTTGCGATTTTATTGCGCCAGCCATCAGCCATAACCCATTGAGTGACCATCACAGCAAATTGTTATCTAACTTTTTTGCTCAGACAGAAGCATTAGCCTTTGGTAAATCTCGTGAGCAGGTGGATGCTGAATTTGTCGCCAGTGGTAAAACGGCGGTTGAAGTTGAACATGTTGCACCATTTAAAGTGTTTGAAGGAAATCGCCCGACTAATTCTATTCTGTTACGTGAAATGACCCCATTTAGCTTGGGGGTGTTGATTGCTATGTATGAACACAAAATATTTGTGCAAGGGGCGATTCTCAACATCTTTACTTTTGACCAGTGGGGAGTTGAATTGGGTAAACAATTGGCTAACCGTATTTTGCCAGAACTTAAGGATGATAATAGGGTTGTCAGCCACGATAGTTCAACAAATGGGTTGATTAATCATTTTAAAGCATGGCGTTAGTCACTTATTCTGAGTCAGAAAGTTAATTGATATGAGCGAATTATGTTCATCATAATTCGCTTATTTTTGGTCAACAATATTTATATACCTAATAGATTTCGAGTTGCAGCGAGGCGGCAAGTGAACGAATCCCCAGGAGCATAGATAACTATGTGACTGGGGTGAGTGAAAGTAGCCAACAAAGCAGCAGCTTGAAAGATGAAGGGTATAGAATTTGTTATAACTTTTTATTCTGTATACCTGCAACGTGGTATTCTCTGCGGTTATCAATTGTACTGTCGGATAAAAGAAATTTGTCCTAATGGAAAAGCGTATGTCAACTGACTCAATATTAACAACGGTGCCTATTCAGTGGCTTTCGGTGGATTCGCCCGTTTTGCCTGATGAGGTTTTAGACTGGTTGATGGAGTTGGGCTCAATGACCCGCCGTTTTGAGCAATACTGCAACTGTGTTCGTATCATACCATTCAGAGAATGTTTTATTACCGAGGAACAACTTTCTGATGAAAATGAGCGTTTGCTAACGGGTCAAAGATATTGGCTGCGTGAGATCGTACTGTGCGGTGATAATATCCCTTGGCTATTGGGGCGGACGTTAATCCCTGAAGCAACATTAACCGGTCCTGATGAAAGTTTGGTTGATTTAGGAACAGTCCCACTGGGGCGATATCTTTTTAGTGGTAATAAATTGACGCGGGACTATATTCATGTAGGGCAGCAGGGGAACCGTTGGGCAAGACGATCATTGCTGAGGTTATCAGGCAAGCCATTATTATTAACCGAAGTCTTTTTACCTGAATCACCTGTGTATAAAAGGTAAAATTTAAAAGGGGGAAACAGAAGTGGCGGGAAGTATGGCGCAAAGTAAATGGCAGGCCTATTGCCGTTTAGTGCGCATTGATAAACCTATAGGTGCATTATTGTTGTTGTGGCCGACTTTCTGGGCTTTATGGATAGCTGGGAAAGGGATTCCAGATATGCACATATTATTGGTCTTTACTGCCGGTGTGTTTCTGATGCGTGCGGCAGGGTGTGCAATCAATGATTTTGCTGACAGAAAATTTGATGGTTATGTTGAACGCACAAAAACACGTCCCCTGCCGAGTGGTGCTATTAGTGAGAAAGAGAGCAAGATCCTATTTGTCGTACTGGCGCTGGTTTCTTTCGGGTTGGTGCTGACCCTGAATAAAATGGCTATCTGGTTGTCAGTCGTTGGGTTGGCTCTGGCTTGGCTTTACCCCTTTGTTAAACGGTTTAGTCATCTTCCTCAGTTTGTACTGGGGGCCGCTTACGGTTGGGCTGTTCCTATGGGATTTGCGGCAGTTAGTGAGTCCTTACCACTAGAGTGTTGGTTGTTATTCCTGGTTAATATCTTCTGGTCGGTTATTTATGATACACAGTATGCGATGATCGATCGAAATGATGATCTAAAAATTGGCGTGAAGTCCACCGCCATTCTGTTTGGTCGTTTCGACAAGTTGATTATTGGGTTATTGCAACTCGCTATGTTACTGGTGCTGGTGCTGGTGGGTTATATGATGAATCTGGGCGGTATCTACTATTGGTCACTGTTGCTTGCGGGCACTTTATTTATTTATCAGCAGAAACTGATCGCTGGTCGGGAAAGAGAGCTTTGTTTCCAGGCATTCCTCAATAATAACTACGTTGGTCTGGTACTATTCCTTGGCATCTTCTTCAGCTATGTCTGAAACATCTGGTGATAATGTGAATAACAACCATTATCACCAGTATTTAAGAAGATTATCCTTCCTTAGCACTCTCGTCGGTATCGTTATGCTCTGGTGGCAAACTGACGCTCTCGATAGTAAGACGAATCTCAGGTGACATCAGTTCACCTAATACCTGATACAGCTCCTGGGTATTTGCTGTAATCGCATTACCACTGTCACTGATATAACCTTCTTCACGTAGTGTATGGACTGACGTAGTAAATACCGCCTTATCAAAGAATTCAGGTGCGTTGATGCCATGCAATACCGACAAACGTTGCGCTAACATCCGACTCTCTTTTTCCAGCACTCCCCGACTGATTACTGGATTGGCGTTCAGTAAAGAGAGTGTGATGGCGTAACGTTGCAATGTTTCACGGATGCCCGCTGCCAGCAATTGCAGGGGGCGGATACGTGCTGGATTAAGTACCAGCATGCCATGCTCCTTGTTACAGATAAGGCACTGGCGGGTCAGTTCGTTGATCAGCGTATTAACCACTTCTGGCAGCTCTGTTTTGCTATAACGCATAAATAGCTCGGCTTTAAGGAGTGGATAAATGATCGCGACCTGGCTTAACAGCGCTTCGCGGCTGATACGGCGATGATGAATAACGATGCAGGCAATCAGTGATGGCAGTACTAATAGATGTTGAATATTGTTGCGGTAGTAGGTCATCAAAACTGCACGATCACGTGGCAGAATGATAATGTCACCCATACTGTCTTTGTCTACCTCGAACTTATCCATTTGCAGAGCGTGTTCTAGCAACTCCTCCGCGGTTTTCTTTGGTACGGTGACATCAGCAGCGTAGGGTGCATTGTGCATGAGCTGTATATAACAATCCAGTTGCTCAAGCAGTTGCTCACGAGTAAGTGCTCGCTGACGTGACGAAAGCAGGGCAGTTGAACACAAATTAATTGCGTTAGCCGCCGCTGTGTTGTTGATGTTTACCATAATCTTCTCAGACAGTTGACTGACTGTCGGATTGAACCATTCGGGGCGATGGAATTCTATTGGATCAATAGAATCGCGCCAGTTAGGAACATGGTTGTTAAGGTATTGGATCAACGGGATGGGTTCGCCAAAGTTGACGTAGCCTTGCCCCAGATTACGAAGTTTGCGCAAACCACGTATCATCTGGAAAAAGCCCTCTTTCTCTTTGGTTGCACCACGCAGCTCTTTGGCATAGGTGGCAACTTCCATCACATGCTCGTAGCCGATATAAATCGGAATAATGGTAATTGGGCGTGATTCTCCTCTCAACAGCGCCTGTAACGTCATGGACAGCGTACCCGTTTTGGGATCGAGTAAGCGACCTGTCCTGGAGCGACCGCCTTCCATAAAGTATTCAACAGAATAACCTCGGGCAAATAACTCACCTAGATATTCCCGGAATATCGTGGCGTAGAGCTTATTACCCTTAAATGTGCGGCGGATAAAAAATGCACCAAGGCGGCGGAATATTGGCCCTGCTGGCCAAAAATTTAGGTTGATGCCAGCGGCAATATGGGGCGGTACCAAGCCCTGATGGTAGAGCACGTAGGAGAGCAGCAAATAATCCATGTGGCTACGGTGGCAGGGCGCATAAACCAGTTCGTGACCATCCTGTGCCAGACGGCGGATGCGTTCAGCATTGTGAACATTGATCCCTTGATACAGACGGTTCCAAGTCCAACCCAGTACACGACCTGACAGCCGTAACGTTTCATAAGAGAAATTCGCAGCAATCTCTTCCATCATGTTAATGGCATTCTGTCGGGCTTTCTCATGTGAGATTTTCTTGGTACGGGCCTCATCAGAGACTGACTTTTCTATTGCTTTTGAAGCCAGCAATTTGTTAAACAGCTCTTGCCGAACCGGCAGGCGTGGGCCAACGGCTGCTAAGCGTTGACGTGAATAGTGCATTCGTGCCACACGAGCCAGCTTATGGGCAATAGTCTTGTCAGTACCATGCTCAGTTGCCATATAGCGTAGAGATACTGTGTTTGAAAAGCGCACAAAACTATCTCGGCCTAGCCAGAGAATGGCAAAGAATTTTTGGATACCATTGAGTAGCCGCAAATGTGGTGTGCTCTGCCCTTCGCGCCCGGGGGAACGGCCGAACATGACAGAAACTGGCAGCATTTGAATATCCAGATTGGGATTATTGCGATGCAGATCCAGATAAGCATGGAAAATTTTTACGGATTCCTGCTTTGGTGCACAATAGCGGAATACACGTGGACCATTATCGATAAATACATAGCTGGGAAGTTCAGTGTCACCAATCTCCAGTAAATTTAATGGGTCCGGCAGATCCTGCTCAAGACATTGCTGACGTAATGCCAGTAAGTCTGCTTTGGAGTGATACGGTAGCACGTACAGAATCGGGCGTGTCGTATCGAGCCGCAATTCAGTAATCGGATCTGTAGGAATAAGTTTGCTCTTTACCAGTATTTTTAGTGGTAAATTCAATAATTTATAATATATTTTACGCCAACTTGACATAAATATCTTGAAGCCTCTTGTTAGCAACACGTTGCCAGCATATCAGAAACGGGTGTTGAGATCTGTTGTGTTAAGACAATAATAAGAGTGGAAAGTGTCAAATAACCTCATATTTGGTGTGAATAATTTATGGCGAATCAATCCAAGGGCTTGACCCGTATCATTAAAGCAATCGTATATTCGGTGAAGGGTATTAGGGCGACATGGCAAAATGAAGCGGCTTTCCGTCAGGAAATAATTTTAGCGATATTGGCTATGATGGTTGCATTTTATCTGGATATCGGCGCTATTGAACGCATTTTACTGATTGGTTCAGTGATGCTGGTGTTGATTATGGAAATCCTGAATAGTGCTATTGAAGCAGTTGTTGACCGTATTGGCAGTGAGTTCCATGAATTGTCCGGTCGGGCGAAAGATATGGGATCGGCGGCTGTCTTTCTGACAATGATGCTGTCGTTAATTGTCTGGGGGACCATCCTTTGGCGCTATTTTATGGTCTGATTTGGTTTAATAATTAGGTATTATATTATAATTGGCTAATTTTCTGCCTTAGTAGGTTCCCAATCGTTATTTAGCTGTATATACTTACATATTGACTGTATAAACAAACAGGGGACGAAATGAAAGCACTTACCGCAAGGCAGCAGCAAGTTTATGACTTGGTGCGTGACCATATTTCGCAAACAGGTATGCCGCCAACGCGTGCTGAAATTGCAGCACGTCTTGGCTTTCGTTCGCCTAACGCGGCTGAAGAGCATTTAAAAGCATTGGCTCGTAAAGGGGTGATAGAGATTGTTGCAGGGGCATCTAGGGGAATCCGTTTGCTGTTGGAAGAATCTGGTTTACCGTTAATTGGCCGTGTAGCCGCAGGTGAACCACTGTTAGCACAGGAGCATATTGAAAGTCATTATCAGGTTGATCCTGCATTGTTTAAGCCAAGTGCAGATTTCCTGTTGCGGGTCAGCGGAATGTCTATGAAAGATGTTGGGATTATGGATGGTGATCTGCTGGCTGTGCATAAAACACAAGATGTTCGTAATGGGCAGATTATTGTTGCCCGCATTGAAGATGAAGTGACGGTAAAACGTTTTAAACAGACTGGAAATAAAGTTGAATTGTTGGCAGAAAACCCAGAATTTAAGCCAATTGTGGTGGATTTGCGTGAGCAGAGCCTGACAATTGAAGGATTGGCGGTTGGGGTGATTCGTAACGCCAACTGGTCCTGATAGTAAAATATCAAATTGTTGTTTTTGGAATTGTTAAAGAATTGCAATATTCCGGCAGAATCATGTTGTTGAATTTATCGTTGTGATTATCTTAAACGTGATTCTGCGGTTGTTTATTTCAGTCTGACTCTGTACCAAAAGTAAGTATCTACTTACTATACCTCATGAATTTCAAAATGCTTCGCGACGGCAAGGGAGCGAATCCCCGGGAGCATAGCGAACGATGTGACCGGGGTGAATGAGTGCAGCCAACAAAGAGGCAACTTGAAAGATAACGGATATATCTATTTCTTTTTACTTCCTTCAATTCTGTGGTCATGCTGGCATTCATCTCGTTTAATACAGGATTCGATCTCTTCACAAGGTGAACATAAGCCATGCGCTTCGATGATGGTATGGCGTAAACTGAACCCGGCTGTTTTTGCTAACTGTTGGATGGCGGATTCAACGGTTCCACCATCTCGCTCTGTAACAGAACCACAACGGTCACAAATAAACATTGCTGAAGTGTGGCTTGGCTGTTCAATATGGTGACATAGGACATAACTGTTGGTGGATTCTATTTTATGAATAAACCCCTGTTCCAACAGAAATTCCAGTGCCCGATATACGGTAGGCGGTTTGGCCTGTGGTTCTGCTTCCCGTAGCAAATCCAGTAAATCATAAGCACTGATTGCCCCGGGTTGCTCTGAAATGAGACGCAGAACCTCAAGCCGCTGCGGAGTAAAGCGGACTCCACGAGCCTGGCAAATAACTTCGGCCTGTTCCAGTAACTTTTTTTGATTAATCAGTTTCATTACGCCTCTTACAACCAGTACGATGATAATATTGTGATGTTATCATGTTTCTTCAATAGAAAATATTATCCAGAAAAGTTCATTGTGATTGTCCCCTGATGGAGTTAATTTGGCTAAATTGGTACTCAGTAGCAAAAATAATGTTTTCTTGAAGTTTATGATAATACAGACAAGAATTATCGTATATGACAGATAATTTTCGGAAAGGAAGCATTTGTGATGAAAGAGCTTTTACAAAATCAGCCTCATTATAGACAGTTCCCCGTTAAAGGCTATCAGGTAATGAGGCATATTATCTCTGAAAAAAGAAAGTTGCCTTTTCTAAGTGCATTATATGCGTTGATTAATATTTTATTTGTAATGGCAGTATGTACGGGTATTGTATTATCTGTAGCAATTGTTTTATTTATAATAGGTAATGTATCTGTCCCTGATACGGACTATTTACTTCTGGCACAAGTAGGCGGTATAGCATTATTTGGCGTAATGTTACTCTCGGTTATTATTTATCGCATTGTTAAGCGCCCAGAATGGGAACAACGGCGTTATTATCAACAAGCAGGTTTATCTCTTTTACCAGAAGATAAGCGTCAGGTATTACGACTAAATATTGTTAGTGACTATTGGCTAGGTTTTTGGAGTGAAACTCTAGAGCATTATCCTCTACAGTCACGGGTTGCCCATGATAGCTATCGTTACTGTCTACTTCCATTATCTCCGACTCAGGAACATCAATCCCAACTATACAGCGACTGGGGAATTATTGATGAAGAAGGGTATATGAAAATGCTAACAGGTTTGTGGGAGGGGATACATTCAAAACATTTTGCTATTGATGCTGCTCTTAGTGATGGGAAAATGTTTAAAGTGCTTGCCAAATTAGTTGAAGTAACACCTGACTATATTCATAAATGTGCCAAACCTATTAATAAACGCCCACCGGCATTAGTGTGGGGATTTGATTTGTGGCTTGCAATTGTTTTAAGTCGTAACTGTTTTTGTGCCGGTTATATCAGTGAAGAAGTAGCATGGAAAAATATGCTGAAAACTGCTGATTATATTTATGAAATCTTCGGTAGTTTTGATGAGTTTTATACAAATTTTCGGCTAGGCAATGCTTACTGGAGTAATGATTTTGATCGGTCTAAAGAGCGGCTGGAACAATTTAATTATTATAAGTCACATTGTGACTGGCCAATTGCTAGTTTGCCGTGGCCTGAACCAAAAGGCGTTATTATGGAAAGGCAGATGATGACAGGTTTTTCTGCATTGGTAGAAGATGTTTTACGCAGTAACATGGAAGAACAACAAAGTTATGAATTTGATATTACTGAGCTGTCAGCGTCTCGTGTACTCCATTAATATTTACATGAAACATTTCCCCTTGAAGAACATTTCAAGGGGAAGCAAATAATTAATAATAGGAAATAATGGTGTAAAGTGAGAGAACGGATTTTTTCATTATGGTATCTATTATTTCTAAAGGTAACATAATTTACCCCGTTTCCTGAAATCACCTGTTTCAAATGAAACGGGGCCAATATTTGCTTTATTAGTTAATGGGTTAAATCAAACTAATAAATTTTCTCTCTATATCCTTAATGGCTGCACATCCTGCCAGCTTCATGCTAAGTTTCAGCTCATCCTTCAGTAGGTTTAAAATAGAAGTTACGCCTGGTGCTCCACCCAATGCCAGCGCATACAAAATGGGCCTACCGATAGCGACAGCTTTGGCACCCAATGCGAGCGCTTTAAACACATGGGTACCACGGCGGATGCCTCCGTCTAGATAGACTGGAATTTTAGATCCAACAGCTTCAACAATGTGTGGTAATGAAGCAATTGCTGCCGGGACAGTATCCAACTGCCGGCCACCGTGATTAGAAACTTGAATCGCTGCGGCACCGTGGTTAACACACTCTTTAGCATTTTCGGCAGATTGAATACCTTTCACGATGATTGGAAGGCCTGATTCTTTAGCGAGAAACTCCAAATCATTGAAATTAAGATCCCGTTTAAATAGCGCTGTAATCTCTGATAAGGTTGCCCCTGCGGGAACGCCTGGAATATTAGGAAATGGTAATGAATGTGGGAAAACAAATTTATTACGTTTATCGGTTTCTCTATTACCACTCCACTCTAAATCGACCGTAAAGACGATTGCGGTTGCCCCCATCGCTTTGGCTCGGCGTATCATTTCGCGGTTAATGCCCATATCTTTGGTAAAATAAATTTGGAACCATTTGGGGCCATTACTCACTTTCGCTATCTCTTCAAGAGGTGAATTAGCTAGAGTTTGTGCAGTAAACAGGGTACCGGCAGCGGCAGCGCCTCTCGCTGTTCCCAATTCAGCGGTAGTATGAGATAGCCCATGTGCTGCCATTGGGGGAATGAAAATAGGCATATCCACTTTACTGCCGAGCAATTCGGTTGTTGTGTCAGGCTCTTTTACTCCTGCGAGATAGCGGGGAATAATTTGGAAATCGTCAAAGGCTCTGGTGTTTTCACGTAGAGTCCATTCATCACCTGAACCGCTGCTGATATAGCCAAATTGGGGCGCTGGAATCAATTTACGTGCTTCTTCTTCCAAGTCATAAAGATTAATAATATCAAGGGATTTTTCTGCACTATTTGTTTTATAGGCTCTTGTCGGTTTTATGTTAGCAGTTGCGGCGTTGGCTGAGGATGCAGCGGATAGTGTACTGGCAGCAGCAAGACTTAATCCTCCAACTATGACGTCTCTTCTTGATGGCATATAATTTTCCCTTACTTAGTAGGTTTAATAAGTATTGACAATAGAATTTGTCCACATATTAAGAATAGACCTATTTTGAATAATTCAAGCTAATAAATCCTCAATAATGTTTTTATAAGCTGATCGATCCTATTGGAACTGTCGGTTTTTTGTTGTGAGAGGAGCATCACAAAACTCAGATTAAAATATGATGGCTTATTTTCTCTGCTTACCTGAATTTTTGGGGAATGGTTCAAATAGAGGGACTTTCGGATGCTGAATGTAAATGAATAGTTTAGGTATAAATTTGGCTTCAGGCATTGATCTATTAACGACATCAACTATAATAAAATAATTAATTTCTCTAAGTTATAAAAATATTTCATCATTCTTTATCAGAAAAAGACTATTATTGAAATGCGATCTGAAAATTATATACGATGATCAAGTAGATATTTTGATTTTCATTAATTCAAAGTTTTATTTAATGAAAAAATAAGTTTTTTCCTTAAGGAGAACTCATGAGTAATAAAAATGACTTTAAAGCTTTTTCTATTAGTCAGGATGCTAATGTTGTTTCTCAAGGAGAATATGAAGAAAGTCAGGAATTGAATACGGGAATTCCCCCTAATATTATTTCCATTGGTTTATTAAATAAGGTTTTGCGTCAGTCGTCAACGATATCATCGGTGGTGGCTAATTTTATCTCTACACAATGTAGTGATGATGTTTTGGATGATGGCGATATAGACAAGCTCACCACCCAATTAAATATCGCTTTAGAGCAAAAAGCTTTAACAGAGATTCCAAGTGCTTCATTAACACAAAAAGGTGTTATTCAACTTACAGATGTACTTGGTGATAGTAATACTCTGGCAGTCACGCAAAAGCTTGTCCAGGAAATGATAACTTCGTTAAGTGAAAGTATTAATAGCAGAGTACCTAATATCCGGCAGGTGAATGGTAAGGAGTTGTCTGAGGATATTGATTTGGATGCCGTGGATATCGGGGTATACACAAAAGAAGAAGTAGACAATGAAGTTAATGCCAAAGGTAATAGGAATAGTGCCAGTAAAGCGATTAATGGTTGGTGGAGATGTGGAGATACAGGCGTTATCTATCAATGGGGGCGTACTAAGGTCATTGATGCTGGCTATATAGAACGTATTCAATTACCAATTAGTTTTTCCAATACGCATTACGCCGTCAATATTAATGCTATTCAAAGTAAAATGGGTTTTATGGGGGCATCTGTTGGCTATGTAAATGTAATTGATAATTCATCTTTCGATTTATTAAATTCTTGGGTAAATGCCAAATGGGATAGCCCATTCTTTTGGATAGCGATAGGATATTAATTATGTATTATTATAGTGCAAAAACAAATGCTTTCTATCCGGTAGAATTGGAACAAAATTATATTGCTGCTGGTTCACTGCCGGATGATATTATAGAAGTCAGTAATGATATTTATCAGGAATATGCTGCTAATAATGCGCCAGAAGGAAAACACCGTGTAGCAAATAAAAACGGTTTGCCGGAATGGACAGATATTCCTCCGCCAACGAAAGATGAATTACGGCAATATGCTAAACTCCAAAAACAACAACTCATCGCTGAGGCAACAAATCAAATTGCACCATTGCAAGATGCTGTTGATTTAGGTATTGCGACTGAGGAAGAGAAAATAGCTTTATTGGCATGGAAAGAATATAGGGTCATGATCAATCGGATAGATGTTTCGCAGGCAGCGGATATTGATTGGCCGGAGAAACCTGAGGAATAAATAAACGCAATTTTTTAATCTACTCTCCCCAAAAAATTGACTTGTTTGATTTTTTTGGGGATATCCGGTTTTAAACTTAATTCTTAATTATCTTCTGTAAATTAACTTTATTTTGGTTGTTTAATGATTTTTTATTATGTTATTTCATGTGAAATTATAATCTATACCCTATGGATTTCAAGATGCATCGCGGCGGCAAGGGAGCGAATCCCCGGGAGCATAGATAGCTATGTGACCGGGGTGAGTGAGTGCAGCTAACAAAGAGGCAACTTGAAAGATGACGGGTATAGTCATGATTATATTCCCTCAGTCTGTTGTTTTATTGGAACAGGCAGTAATTCTGTCATCCATGCACATCCACTCTTTTATTTCTCTTTTAGAATAATTTTTATTTTTTAAATATTATTTCTTTTATAATATAATTTCCTTAATAGAGGAAAATAAATGTATACTATACTCGCTCATGAAGCCGCTGCTACTGAACTGGCTACATTGCCATCTCAGCTACGTGGTAGGATGTTTAGGTTGATAGAACGCCTGGCAATTGAAGGTAATACTCTCAGGATGCCACATAGCCGAGTTATCGGCGGTGGTATATTTGAACTAAGGGTAGGAGATAAAGACATTGCCCGGTCACTGTATGCGTTTGTAAGAGGTCAGAATATCTATCTGCTACATGCATTCGTGAAGAAGACTGAGAAAACCCCGGCAGCAGCCATCAAGACAGCCCATGCGAGGCTTAAGGAGTTCAAATGAAACCAGTATCACTGAACGAATTGAAGGAGTTGATGTTGAATGACGCGGAGTCTATCGCTGCGTATAAGGAAGCCGACAAGGAATTAGAACTGATACAGATATTGTTTGAGATGCGTGAACGTTCTGGCATGTCAAAGACTGAGCTGGCAGAGAAAATCGGTATCAAACCATCAGGTATCAATAGGCTTGAAAAAAATCCTCTTGGCGCAAGTATGAAGACTTTGGAGCGTTATGCAGCAGCGTGTGGCGCGGTTATTAACTTCAACGTTCAATATCAGTAAAAAGAATGGGACTTTGGTCCCGTTTATCCCTTAAAGCCGAAATAATTATACTAAAGTAGTAAACGTACTCTGGGCTTTCCCCAAAATATTCCTGATAGCAAATTGTACGGTTCTACCTTAAATCACCTGCGATACTTCTTAACGTCAATTGTCAACGATACTTAATAGTGTCATCAGTACGGGGACGTTTCTCTATGCTATAGTAGGCCATAATTTAATATCATTCTCCGCATTATATCTCCCTATTTATGGGGTACTGAGAATGTCAAAATAATCTAAAAAGTATAGCAATGCACCAAAGTAAAGAAATTCAAAAAACGTTTAAATTCAGCGAGAAAGATAAAGAAACGGTTAAATATAGTTCTAACCGTTTCTCTGTAGCTCCCATGTTAGACTGGACAGATCGTCACTGCCGTTATTTCCATCGTTTATTAAGTCAGCAAACGCTGTTATATACCGAAATGGTGACGACCGGGGCGATTATTCATGGTAAAGGCGATTACCTGGCATACAGCGAACAAGAACATCCGATAGCATTACAACTGGGTGGTAGTGATCCGCAGGCGTTGGCGCATTGTGCGAAGATTGCACAGGAACGTGGCTATGATGAAATTAATCTAAACGTCGGTTGTCCCTCTGATCGGGTGCAAAATGGTCGTTTTGGTGCTTGTCTGATGGGGGAAGCTGAACTGGTCGCTGATTGCGTTAAAGCCATGCAGGATGTGGTAAATGTGCCAGTGACAGTTAAAACCCGTATCGGTATTGATGAACAGGACAGTTACCAATTCCTATGTGATTTTATTGATGTTGTTGTGCAACGCAGTGGTTGCAATATATTTACCATTCATGCCCGTAAAGCTTGGCTTTCTGGTTTGAGCCCAAAAGAAAACCGTGAGATTCCACCGCTGGATTACCCACGAGTTTATCAATTGAAAAAGGATTTCCCTCAATTAACGATTGCTATTAATGGCGGTATTAAATCGTTGGAAGAAGCGAAACAGCATCTACAACATGTAGATGGAATTATGATTGGGCGTGAGGCTTATCAAAACCCGTCTATTCTGGCACAGGTTGATCATGAATTATTTGATACTTCAATTCCAGTGGTTGATACCGTTTCAGTGGTCAGAGCACTTTATCCTTATATAGAGCAAGAATTATCAAAAGGAACATATCTGGGGCATATTACCCGCCATATTTTAGGTATTTTTCAGGGGATTCCGGGAGCGCGTCAGTGGCGTCGTCATCTTAGTGAGAATGCACATAAACCGGGCGCTGATATTTCTGTTGTGGAACAAGCGTTAACTATGGTGACTGAGCGGATGTAATACCCGCTCGTTTTACGGTTAAAGGCACAGTCATATATGAGAATTGAGCACTAAAATATTTATGGATACTGCGTGATTTTTTGCCGTGCTTTAATCTGTTTTTTCGGGTTAGCTTTCCATTATCGGACAAAAACAGATATCCATATATTTTTTCAAAATATTGTGATGCTGTTCGAATAAATTAAATTTGCCATATTGGAGTCTGAGATACGGTTTTCCAGTAATAATATCCTAATTTCTGTGACTCTTGCTGATAGTAAGTACATAACAACGAGTGTGTTAGGTGTTATCCAACGCAAAATGTGTGCACATTAGCCATTCCTATTTTTCCGATAATGATATATTGTGATCATTAATGGTAGGCAAGAACTAAGATATTCAACAGTTATTGATTGCTTAATAGATATTAAATAACTATCGAATAGTAAGGTAACTAACAATAACCTGTAAAGAAGAGGCGTTATTCAAGATGAAGTTTGTATGTTTGGGTAATGTTAGAATACAAACAAGAGAACACTGGTGTTAGTGAAACCATTGAGTCGTTACACCAGAGCGGAGAACTACCCTTGTGGAGGTTAGGTGTTTATGGATAGTTTAAGATATGAGAAATTCAGTCATTTCGATCATGATGACACCTTTTTTGACTCATTAAGAGAAAGTTATATTGAATTTCCAGATTGGTTAAATAAGAAAGCTAGAAATAATGAATCAGCTTATGTATTGTATGATGATACGGATAAAATATACCCGTTATCTTTCAAGTTGCCTCTTTGTTGGCTGCACTCACTCACCCCGGTCACATCGTTATCTATGCTCCCGGGGATTCGCTCCCTTGCCGTCGCGATCCATCTTGAAATCCATTGGGTATAGAAGGATTTCTTTATTTAAAACTTGAAGATAATGTTTCAGATATCGATCCTATTTTACCTGGTAATACTCATCTTAAAATAGGTACATTTAAGTTTGAATCAAAAGGAACGTTGCATGGACAGCGTTTTATAAAAAAGGCATTCGATACAGCAATAGCGTCTAAGGTTGATAACATCTATGTGACTGTTTTTGAAAAACATGAATACCTTATCCGTTGATAGTTAATAAAGCAAAAAATAAATATTTATTATCTATATATCCAGAATTTCATACGCGACTTTTTCCTGATTCACGGCTTTTAACCGAGTCGCCTAATATTGTTCAGGATGTTTCACACACTAATAGCATTCATAAAATATATATATGTGCAATGCAAGATGTCCTTCATATGAAGAGAGGGGATATTATTGTTATATATAGAACGGCTGATAAACAAGGGCCAGCACGATATAGATCTGTGATTAATTCACTTTGCATTGTTGAAGAAGTCAGGGTTATTAATGAGTTCTCAACGCTAGAAACCTTAGTTAATAACCCGCTTATTTTACCGTTAAGGGATCAGTAAACTTGATCCTTGCGTTGCCCGGCTTTCTAGAATCTGATGTGCCCTTGTCGCTTCACTTAGCGGGAACTTCTGATCTTCTGGTACGTCCACATTAATTTTGCCGCTGGCAATCAGATCAAATAATTCTTTGCTCGCTTCACCCAACTCTTCACGTGTTGAAATATAGCCGGCGATAGAAGGGCGGGTAACAAACAGTGAGCCTTTCTGATTTAAAATCCCCAAATCGACACCGGTAACTGGTCCGGATGCATTGCCAAAGCTCACCATTAACCCGTGGCGTTTCAGGCAATCCAGTGAATTCAGCCAGGTCGATTTACCAACAGAATCATAAACTACACCGACTTTTTCACCGTTGGTGATTTCGTAAATTCGTTCGACAATATTTTCACGGTTATAGTTAATAACCTGCCATGCACCGGCATCTTTAGCGCGTTGTGCTTTCTCATCAGAGCCGACTGTTCCAATCAGTTTTGCACCCAAAGCTTTTGCCCATTGGCAGGCAATTAGCCCAACGCCACCCGCGGCGGCATGAAATAAAAAGGGTTCGCCTGACTGGATTTTGTAGGTACGGCGTAGAAGATAGTAGACTGTTAGACCTTTCAGAAAAGAAGCAGCAGCTTGTTCGAAGGAGATTCTATCCGGCAGAACAGCGACTTTGTTTTCCGCGACATTGTGCACTTCACTGTAAGCGCCTAAAGTTGATTGCGCATAAACTACACGGTCATCCACTTTTATGGTAGTCACAGCGGAACCCACTTTGGTCACTACGCCTGCGGCCTCAGTGCCTAGGCCGCTTGGTAATTGTGCCGGTGGGTATAGCCCGCTACGAATATAAGTGTCGATGTAATTGATTCCAATCGCTCTATTTTCTACTTGTACTTCATCGTCAGCAGGAGCTCTGGGGGTGAATTCACAATATTGCAGGACTTCGGGACCGCCAATAGAGGAAAATTCGATATGTTTTGCCATGACTCAACCTCATCAATGTAAGGGAAATGTGTGCACGTAGTAGTTGAACTCATTGTGAACAGGCTTTAGTGTGCTAGAAATAATTACAAACTATATGTAATTACTCAAGGCACTTCATAGCGTATACTCATGCGCTGTTGCAGATTTATCAGTAGATTATTGCGGGATTCATGGCGGGAAAAAAATCAACTCACAACAAAATGGCTGAACCAAAAGATCGCCAAATGGAAGGGCTGAAACTTCCGCCACACTCTTTGGAAGCAGAGCAGTCTGTGTTAGGTGGCTTAATGCTAGATAACGAACGGTGGGATAATGTTTCCGAACGTGTTACTAGCAATGATTTTTTCAGCCGCCCACATCGGCGCATTTTTGCTGAAATGCAGCGGTTGCTGGAGATGGGCAACCCCATCGACCTGATTACATTATCGGAATCCCTTGAGCAGAGTGGGGAACTGAATAATGTAGGGGGTTTTGCTTATCTGGCCGAATTGTCCAAAAATACGCCAAGCGCGGCTAACATTAATGCTTATGCGAATATTGTCCGCGAACGTGCTGTTGTCCGCGAGATGATCGCTGTCGCAAACGAAATTGCAGATGCGGGTTATGATCCCCAAGGCAGGAGCAGTGAAGAATTATTGGATCTAGCCGAATCGCGGGTGTTCCAGATCGCTGAAAATCGTGCCAGTAAAGATGAAGGGCCGAAAGGAATAGAACAGATCCTTGAAGAAACCGTCGAGCGGATTGAGCAACTCTATCAACGCCCTCATGATGGTGTAACCGGTGTTTCAACCGGTTATCAGGATCTGGATAAGAAAACCGCAGGCTTACAAAAATCAGACTTGATTATTGTGGCTGCTCGTCCTTCGATGGGTAAAACCACTTTTGCCATGAACCTGTGTGAAAACGCAGCCATGATGCAGGATAAGCCGGTTTTGATTTTTAGTCTTGAGATGCCCGGTAACCAGATCATGATGCGTATGCTGGCATCCCTTTCACGGGTGGATCAAACCCGTATTCGTACCGGTCAGCTTGATGATGAAGATTGGGCGCGGATCTCCAGTACAATGGGCATATTGCTGGAAAAACGCAATATGTATATTGATGATTCGTCTGGCCTGACACCTACCGAAGTCCGTTCCCGGGCTCGGCGCGTCTTTCGCGAAAATGGTGGATTGAGCCTGATCATGATCGACTACCTGCAATTAATGCGGGTTCCGGCCTTATCCGATAATCGTACTTTGGAAATTGCGGAGATTTCCCGTTCATTAAAAGCCTTGGCTAAAGAGCTTCAAGTGCCGGTGGTTGCACTTTCTCAGCTCAACCGTAGCCTTGAACAACGGGCAGATAAGCGCCCGGTTAACTCTGACTTACGTGAATCCGGCTCTATTGAGCAGGATGCCGACCTCATTATGTTTATCTATCGTGACGAGGTTTACCATGAGAATAGCGACATGAAAGGTGTGGCTGAAATCATTCTGGGTAAGCAACGTAACGGCCCAATCGGTACAGTTCGCCTCACGTTTAATGGTCAGTGGTCGCGGTTTGATAACTATGCCGGGCCAAGTTATGACGACGAATAAGTATTAACTACCAAAGAATAATAAATTTAAGGAATAGAATGAAAGCGGCAACCGCAGTTATTGACCGCCGCGCTCTGCGACATAACTTGCAACGGGTAAGGGAGCTTGCTCCTAAAAGCAATCTGATTGCAGTTGTGAAAGCAAACGCTTATGGCCACGGTTTACTGGAGACAGCACATACGCTGGACGATGCCGATTGTTTCGGTGTAGCGCGAATTGGTGAAGCATTGACGTTGCGTCATGGTGGTATCGTCAAACCGATTCTGTTATTGGAAGGATGCTTTGATGCGACTGACCTGCCAGTATTGGTTGCTAACCATATTGAAACTGTGGTTCACAGTGTTGAACAGTTGGAAGCACTGGAACAAGCTAAGTTATCTCATCCGGTAAAAGTATGGATGAAACTGGATAGCGGGATGCATCGCTTAGGTGTAAGGCCGGAAGATGCGGAAGAATTTTATCAACGGCTAAGTCGTTGTCAAAATGTACAGCAGCCTGTCAATATTGTCAGCCATTTTGGCCGGGCTGATGAGCCAACGGTAGATACCACTTGCCAGCAGATAGCCTGTTTTCAGGCTTTCTGTGCTGGCAAACCGGGAGAAAAATCTATTGATGCATCGGGAGGTATCCTGTTGTGGCCGGAAGTCCATCAAGATTGGGTGCGTCCTGGGCTGATGATGTATGGTGTGTCGCCATTGTCTGATAAAACGGCCGTGGATTTTAACTTGATCCCAGCAATGACTTTAAAGTCGAGCTTAATTGCTGTTCGTAAGCATAAAGCTGGCGAGTCGGTTGGCTATGGAGGGACCTGGGTCAGTGAACGTGATACTTGTCTTGGCGTTGTGGCTATCGGTTATGGTGATGGTTATCCGCGCAGTGCGCCTTCAGGAACGCCAATACATATTAATGGCCGTGAAGTGCCGATTGCTGGCCGTGTTTCAATGGATATGATCTCTGTTGATTTGGGGCCAGATGCGACAGATAAAGTGGGTGATGAAGCGGTCCTCTGGGGAGATGTGCTGCCGGTGGAGCGGATTGCTGAACGCACCGGTATCATTACTTATGAGCTGGTGACTAAACTCACTTCCAGAGTGGTAATGGAATACCTGGACGAATGATGTTGTAGGTTATATTGTTTATTAACTAACTGACTGATAAGGAGTAGAGCCTGATGTTCCAGAATGTTGATGTTTATGCTGGTGATCCTATTCTTTCGATGGCTGAAAAGTTTACAAAAGATCCTCGTGCGGAAAAAATTAATCTGAGTATTGGGCTGTATTACGATGAGCAGGGTGTGACTCCGCAATTGCAGGCAGTGGCTACCGCAGAAGAACAGCTTAGAGCGTTGTCACAGACGGCTTCTCTTTATCTGCCGATGGAGGGATTGGAATCATATCGTCTTGCGGTTCAGGAACTGTTATTTGGTAAAGATCATCCGGTGTTGAAACAGCGGATAGTGGCAACGATTCAATCATTGGGCGGTTCTGGCGCCCTTAAAATTGGTGCTGATTTTCTGCGTCGTTATTTCCCTGATTCAGAAGTGTGGTGCAGTGATCCAACTTGGGAAAACCACGCCGCTATTTTTGCGGGAGCTGGTATCAAGGTGAACTATTACCCTTATTTTGATACACAGACTAAAGGGGTAAAATTCAATGAAATGCTGGAAACATTCAGGAAGTTGCCGGCAAAAAGCATTATTGTGATGCACCCTTGTTGCCATAACCCAACCGGATCGGATCTGACCTATGATCAATGGGATCAGGTTGTTCAGATTGTTAAAGAGAGAGAACTCTTGCCATTCCTTGATATTGCTTATCAGGGGTTTGGGGATGGTATGGAAAAAGATGCTTATGCCATTCGTGCTATGGCGACAGCCGGTTTGCCTTGTCTGGTGAGTAACTCTTTCTCCAAGATATTTTCTATGTATGGTGAGCGTGTGGGTGGTTTGTCTGTTATTTGTGATGATGAACAGACCAAAGAGCGGGTATTGGGGCAGTTAAAAGCGGGTGTACGTCGCGTCTACTCTACCCCACCGAATTTTGGTGCGCAGGTTGTGGCGAAAGTACTGACTGATCCTGCTTTGAAAGCGCAATGGTTGACAGAAGTTGAACACATGCGCTTGCGTATTTTGGAAATGCGTACGGTGCTGGTGGATGCTCTGAAAACGGCATTACCAGAGAAAAACTTTGAGTATTTTATGAAACAGCGCGGAATGTTCAGTTATACCGGTTTTAGCCAGAAACAGGTGGATCGCTTGCGTCAAGAATTTGCTGTTTATCTGGTTGGTAATGGTCGAGTCTGCATGGCGGGTGTTAACCATCGTAATGTTGCACGTATTGCTGAGACATTTGCGGCAGTAAATAAGTAATAAATTCTAATATAAATAATCTGCTATTGATGATAATGATCGACAATTTTGTAGAATAACAGTCATCCCTTCTTAGAAGCGCACCATAATATGGTGCGCTTGCTTTTTGCTTCAACTAATTGAATTTTAATATTTTTATTCTTATGTTTTTTCAGCTCGCAATTATTAGTGAAACTAGTAACTGATATCACTAATCTTAAATAGCGTTTACTATTACATAAATAATGATAATCATTATTACTTGAGATAAATCTGTTTTTGCTCTAATTTTCTGTTTGCATATACAGTGATTCTGTGTGCTTTTTATTTGATAAAAGAGGAGAATACGATGGGTGAGGGAGATAGAAAGGACCATGACCATAATATGCAGATGGTAAGTAGTAAAGGAGGGGACGGAGAGGCTCTAGCTAATCATGACACAATGACTGTGACATCAGGTCGCAGTTCTGATCGAGGATGGGGAGGTGGCGGTGGAAACTCAGGAAATAATGAACGGGTTGACCGTACAGGAAAAAATAAGGGGGTGAATCTATCCTTGTTTCCAGAGGCACAGGTATCAGCGGCTATCGGTGCTCAGCCGATGAATATTGCTCTAATTGATGGGCTGTGGGGATTTACATTATTCCAAAAGCAGATAGCTGGCACTGTGAGTTCAATATTAGCACGATTGGCAAGTGTTGCATTGGACGCTGCACCCTATGCAGGACGTTTTGCTGGTGTGGCAGTAGGAGCTATGTGGCCGAAGAGTTTAGACGTACCTGAAGATGCAAAGTTTAAGGCAGAACGGCAGAGGATGATTATTCAGGCAATGCAAGCTAGTCAGGTTACAAAAATGCCAGTATCTAAGCTAGCTACAATGTCCAGTGTAGTCACTGATATTCAAGTACAGGATGTCATTGAGAAAGATAAGCAGACATTGGCAATTGTTATACCTTATGGATTTCAAGATGCATCGCGACGGCAAGGGAGCGAGTCCCCGGGAGCATAGCAAACTATGTGACCGGGGTGAGTGAGTGCAGCCAACAAAGAGGCAACTTGAAAGATGACGGGTATAGAACACCGACTAAAGCTGTGAATGTGCCTGTAGTTAAAGCGGAAAAAACTAAACGACAGAATGTTTTTACCGCAAAAGTGGTTCCGGGTATGCCTCCAGTGCATATCAGAATAAGTGATCCCCCAAGAAAAAATATATTTAGTAGAAAAGAAGTGACACCTGTAGCTAATGTGCCAGTCACATCATATACACCCACGCCGGTTAAAAATACGGTAGATGCAATTGTCCATTTTCCGGTGGGTTCAAATGCAGAGCCAGTGTATGTTTCAGTGACGACAGTACTGAAACCGGAAGAAATGAAAAAACAGGCCGCAGAAGCGAAGCGGCAGCAGGAAAAGTGGGAGAAAGAACATCCTGTTGAAGCGGCGGAACGGCGACTATATGAAGCAGAGCAGGTATTAAAACCACTTGATAAAATTTATCAGGAAAAGCTGAAGATATTAAATCAAGTAAAAAATACTCCGGAAGGAAAAGCGTTGGCAGATCCTGTAAAAAATCCACTTGTTTATACAAAGGATATTGAGATAGATGGGAAGAAACTTAAAGTAGAGATAAAAACGGATGACAAAAAAGGTTTGGATATTCTTTTAAAAGAAGGAGTAAAAGCATACATATCTGCTATGACGCTTTCAGATTTTAAGAAATTACAGGATATTAAAGATCCTAAAGAATCTCTAATACAAACGAGTGCAGCACTTTTAAAAGCAATATACTATGAACGTTTTGGTCGTCGGTTGCTAGACGCTTGGAAGAAAATAAATCCAGTGCAAAGGGAATTTAACATTGCAATGGAAAACCGTAAAAAAGCGGAACAAGCAAAAAGTGAGGCAGAAAAGAACCTGGATAAGGCCAGAAAGGAAGATAAGGACAGGAAAAGTAAAATAACTAAAGAGTATAGACATCGTTATCATGATGCTCCAGAAACGGAAGATATTAAAGGATTTAGTGATTTAAAGGAAACTCGTCCCAAAACACCACGGCAAGGAGGGGGAGGGCTAAGAAAGCGCTGGATCGGAGAAAAGGGCCGCAAGATTTATGAATGGGACTATCAAGAAGGTGAATTGGAAGGTTATAGAGCCAGTGATGGGCAGCACATCGGTTCTTTTGATCCCAATACGGGGAAACCATTAAAATCAGCTAATCCAAAACGAAACATAAAGAAATATTTGTGAGGTAGAAAAATGGGATTAAAGTTAAGACTTGAGTGGTTTGATAAAAAAACAGATTATCTTGTAGGGAAAGAAAACTCAAAGGATTTTGATGATGATGGTTCTATTATTGAAAAACTGGGTTTAGAGATTGATAAGACAATTAATCAAGGAGTTTTTGAGGTACGAGATGGATGGATTCAAGTTATTCAGCCTTATTTTGTTCATCATATTGACTTAAAAAAATATGATTATTTTGTTGGATTTGCTTACCGAGATAAATGGTAGTTATTTGTTCTGACTTAAACCTTACTAACGTAAGATGTCCAAAAAATCAGATAGATACCAAGAGCTGAGTTCTATATTTCACAGAACTCAGTTTTTTTAGTTTATTTTAATTTCGCGAAAGGAGCAATTTGGATATTAACGGATAATCATCAAGATAATAGAATGCTAGATAAATTAGGCTGTAACTATATCAATTCATTAATTAACTATAAATGAGAGGTTAATATATGCAGAGAACAATTCATCGTGTTAATATACAGATATAAATTACAGACTCGATAATCAAGCTTTGGTGAATTTAGCACTTTGCCAAAAATATTATCATCTGAGTGGGGTTCAGCTCTTGTTATTTATTGTGAAATAAATCAAATTTTCATGAAACGTGTTTCAAATGGTAAAAAACGATCCTGACTATTTCAAGGTATACCCAAACATTTGTTAGCTTCCAATAAGATTTTTCTTATTTCTTTGTTTTATTAAATCTATTTCTAGTATAAAACACTAGCCGATTCTTAATATGCTGGAGGAAGGGTTATTCCAGTAGAATTTAACTTGATGGTTATCACATAAAATAGGGTTGGTAATCCAGTCATATACTCTTACGATCGTTATCCCAACTTCATTGTAAAATAAAAAATCCTGCTTTACTGTTTTGCTTTTAACACATAAAACAAACGTGTGTTTAAGAACAAACAAGTGTCCAAAAATGACGAATCGGGAAAAACAAATATTGCAACTTCTGAGACGAGATCCATTAATTCCTCAGCAGGAAATTGCCGATATTTTAGGTATAAGTCGCTCGGGTGTTGCTGGTCATATTATGAATTTAATGAATAAGGGATATATAAAAGGGAAAGGTTATATTTTATCTGACCACAATTATGTGGTAGCGGTTGGCTCCATTAATATGGATGTTTGCGGTTATGCATCGAATAAACTCATTTATCAAGATTCTAACCCAGGAAAAATAAAATGTACCCCTGGTGGTGTAGGCAGAAATATTGCCCAAAATATCACGTTATTAGGTAAAGAATGTCATCTTATTTCTGTTGTTGGCGATGATTTCTATGGTAGCACTTTACTGGATCAGGCCAGATGCGCAGGCGTTAATATCGACTACTGCTATAAGCTTTATGGTGAAAATACCTCGACATATGTCTCCTTATTAGATGACAGTGGTGAGATGTTAGTCGCCATCAATGACATGCATATTTTGGAAAAACTGACGCCGTCATTGTTAGCGAATCATTGTGATCTTATTCAGCACGCCGGCGTACTGGTTATTGATTGCAATTTATCTGAAGAAACTTTGGTTTGGTTGTTGACTAATGCCGGAACAGTGCCGGTATTTGTGGATACAGTATCCGCATTTAAAGCACCTAAGATTAAAAACTGGCTTTCCTATATCCACACCTTAAAACCTAATTGTCTGGAAGCGGAAGCGCTGAGTGGAATGAAAATTACCCAACCTACCGATGTCCCGGCAGTGGCGCGGTGGTTTCACGATCAAGGTGTGCAGCGGTTAGTACTCAGCATGGGCGTAGAGGGTGTCTACTTTAGTGAAAGCGATGGTGTGGCCGGCTGGTCACTTCCCATCAATATCAAGATTGTCAATGTAACAGGTGCCGGAGATGCCATGATGGCTGGACTGGTGAACTGCTGGCTAGAAAATATGACGTTGGCGGAAAGTGTTCGCTTTGCTCAAGGATGCTCTGCACTCACACTTTCTTGCGAATTTACCAATAATCCAAATCTGTCAAATGGCAGTGTCCAAAAACTGTTGGAATTACAATTTTATGAAAAATCATGCTATTACCAATGAATATTTGGATATTTCCCCGGAAGTTACAGAGGCCTTAGAGAATAACCGGCCAGTTGTGGCGCTGGAATCTACCATTATTGCTCATGGAATGCCTTATCCACAAAATGTAAAGACTGCGCTACAAGTTGAGCAGAAAATTAGGGAAAATGGTGCTGTTCCTGCAACAATTGCTATTATCAATGGGATTATGAAAGCGGGTCTGTCGCATGAAGAAATAGAGTTTTTAGCTAGAGAAGGTGACAAGATAACTAAAGTCAGTCGTCGTGATTTACCCTTTGTTATCGCGGCAGGAAAAAATGGCGCGACGACGGTTGCTTCTACCATGATTATTGCTGCTATGGCCGGGATTAGAATCTTCGCTACTGGCGGTATTGGTGGTGTGCACCGTGGAGCGGAACAGACTTTTGATATTTCTGCCGATTTACAGGAATTAGCGAAAACCAGTGTCGCGGTAGTCTGTGCTGGCGCTAAATCTATTTTGGATCTTGGCCTGACAACAGAATATCTTGAAACTCACGGTGTACCATTAATTGGCTATCAGACTCATGTTTTGCCGGCGTTTTTCTGTCGTACCAGTCCATTTCCCGTCAATATTCGTTTGGATTCTCCAGAACAGATAGCTCAGGCGATGGCAGTAAAATGGGATACTGGATTACAGGGCGGTTTGGTGATTGCCAATCCTATCCCTGAGCCATACGCCATGCCGGAAGCGGAGATCAACGCTGCTATCGAACAGGCAGTACGCGAATCCATAGAACAGAGAGTAAATGGAAAAGCGTGTACGCCGTTTTTGTTATCCAGAGTGGCTGAATTAACTGGGGGTGATAGCCTGTCTGCCAATATGCAGTTGGTACTTAATAACGCTGAATTGGCAGCGAAAATTGCTTGTTGTTATTGGGAAAACCGTGGGTAAAACAACGGTGTTATGCTTTAAGTTCCATCCTCAAGTTGGTTAAATGGGGTCTACCTTGAAGGCTTGAGGAGTCGTCGCCAGAAGGAATAAAGGGGCTTAAATCGCCCCTGTTTGCAAATTATTTTTCTTTCTTCAATATAGGTTTCAGGAAACGCGCAGTATGTGATGTCTCACATTCGGCGACCTCTTCTGGTGTACCAGAAATTAGAATCTCACCACCACCGCTACCTCCTTCTGGGCCAAGATCCACGATCCAGTCAGCGGTTTTAATCACATCAAGGTTATGTTCAATAACCACAATGGTGTTCCCTTGATCGCGTAACTGATGCAGAACGGCTAATAGCTGCTGAATATCAGCAAAATGCAAACCTGTTGTTGGCTCATCGAGAATATATAACGTCTGCCCAGTTCCGCGTTTGGATAGTTCGCGTGCCAGTTTTACTCGCTGCGCTTCACCACCTGATAACGTTGTTGCTGACTGACCCAGACGGATGTAAGAAAGGCCAACGTCCATGAGGGTTTGCAGTTTACGGGCCAGAGCAGGAACTGCATCAAAGAATTCACGCGCTTCTTCGATCGTCATATTCAATACTTCATTGATATTCTTGCCCTTATATTTGACTTCCAGTGTTTCACGGTTATAACGTTTACCTTTGCACTGATCACAAGGGACATAAATATCAGGCAAGAAGTGCATTTCTACCTTAATAACGCCATCACCTTGGCAAGCTTCACAGCGTCCACCTTTAACGTTAAAACTGAATCGTCCAGGTGTATAACCACGGGTGCGTGATTCAGGTACGCCAGCGAATAGTTCCCGGACTGGTGTAAATATGCCGGTATAAGTTGCCGGGTTAGAGCGGGGAGTTCGGCCAATCGGGCTTTGGTCAATATCAATCACTTTATCGAAGTGCTCTAGCCCTTGAATATCGATATAAGGCGCAGGGGTGATATTGGTTGCGCCATTTAACTGGCGTTGGGCAATTGGAAACAGCGTATCATTGATTAACGTCGATTTACCGGAACCAGAAACCCCGGTAATACAAGTAAATAACCCAACTGGCAGATTGAACGTTACATTTTTCAGGTTATTACCTTTCGCTCCGATCAGTTTCAGCACCTTTTTCGGATCTGCCGGGATACGCTTCTCTGGGATGGTAATTTCACGCTCTCCACTCAGGAATTGACCTGTTAGTGAATCTTTGCTCACCATAATGTCTTTAACTGTGCCTTCCGCGACGATTTCACCGCCATGAACACCTGCACCGGGGCCGATATCAATGATATGGTCGGCAGCCCGGATGGCATCCTCATCATGTTCAACCACAATCACGGTATTTCCCAGATTGCGCAAGTGGATTAGCGTTTCCAGCAGGCGTTCATTATCCCGCTGGTGCAACCCGATAGAAGGTTCGTCAAGTACATACATTACTCCCACTAAACCTGCGCCAATCTGGCTGGCAAGGCGGATACGCTGAGCTTCGCCGCCGGACAGAGTTTCGGCAGAACGAGAGAGAGTCAGATAATTCAGACCGACATTAACCAAAAATTTCAGGCGGTCGCGGATCTCTTTCAATACTTTTTCAGCAATTTGTGCACGTTGACCGCTGAGTTTAATATTTTGAAAAAAATCCATCGCATGGCCGATACTAAAATCTGAGATCTCCGGCAGAGTGGTATTCTCAATAAATACGTAACGGGCTTCTTTACGTAAGCGGGTTCCGTGGCAGGAAATACACGAGCGATTACTAATATATTTCGCCAGTTCCTCGCGAACAGCGGTGGATTCCGTCTCTTTATAACGGCGTTCCATATTATACAGTACACCTTCGAACGGATGGTTACGCACTGTGGTATCACCACGGTCATTGGTGTATTTAAATTCGATGGATTGTTTACCGGAACCGTACAATACCACTTTCTGAATATTGGCGCTAAGGGAATTGAAGGGAGATTCGATATCGAATTTATAATGTTCCGCCAATGAACATAGCATCTGGAAATAGTAGAAATTACGGCGATCCCAGCCACGAATTGCTCCACCGGCTAGAGAGATATCACCATTCTGAATGACTCTATCAGGATCAAAAAATTGCTGAATACCTAAACCATCACAAGTTGGGCAAGCACCGGCTGGATTATTAAAAGAGAACAGGCGAGGTTCCAGCTCACTCATGCTGTAGCCACATGCAGGACACGCAAAGTTAGCGGAGAAAATCAGCTCTTCGGCTGTATTATCATCTATATTGGCGACAATAGCGGTGCCGCCTGAAAGTTCCAGCGCTGTTTCAAAAGATTCAGCGAGGCGTTGTGCCAGATCGGCACGAACTTTAAAGCGATCAATGACCACGTCAATGGTGTGTTTCTTCTGTAATTCTAATTTCGGCGGATCGGATAGATCACAGACTTCACCATCAATACGGGCGCGGATATAACCTTGTGCTGCCAGATTATCCAACAATTTAGTATGCTCGCCTTTTCGCTCTTTGACGATAGGCGCCAGCAACATCAGGCGATGACCTTCTGGCAGTGTTAGCACATTATCTACCATCTGACTAACAGTTTGTGCCGTCAATGGAATATTGTGGTCTGGGCAACGAGGTTCACCTACGCGGGCAAACAGCAAACGCAGATAATCATGAATTTCGGTAATAGTCCCTACGGTTGAGCGTGGGTTATGGGACGTGGATTTCTGCTCAATAGAAATGGCCGGGGATAATCCTTCAATATGGTCAACATCGGGTTTCTCCATCAGTGACAGAAACTGGCGCGCATAAGCTGAAAGCGATTCCACATAGCGACGTTGCCCCTCGGCATAAAGCGTATCAAATGCCAGAGAAGACTTACCTGAGCCGGACAAACCGGTGATAACGATCAGCTTGTCTCGGGGAATTATCAGATTGATATTTTTGAGATTGTGGGTACGTGCGCCCCGAACTTCGATGTTATCCATGAATCATTTCCCGGATTATTCATACGTGCATAATTAAATAAGTGAGTTATTATTACACAGAGTTGACTGATTAGATATACAGTGTTTAAGTGAAATAATGTAATAAGTACGGAATTAAATTACGGTGAGCTTCGCAAAGTCTGCTTTAAAGCGGTTGCGTTTCATTTTTAGCGTCGCATGTTAAACTGTGTTGCTTAATAATTGTAGAAATTCATTTCATCAGGAGTATTCCCAATGGCCAGCAGAGGCATAAACAAAGTTATTTTAATCGGTAACCTGGGGCAAGACCCGGAAGTCCGCTATATGCCAAACGGCGGTGCAGTGACTAACATTACTCTGGCGACTTCTGAAAGCTGGCGAGATAAACAGACCGGCGAGATGAAAGAGAAGACTGAATGGCACCGGGTTGTTTTATTTGGCAAACTGGCGGAAGTCGCGGGTGAATACCTGCGTAAAGGTTCACAGGTTTATATTGAAGGTTCTCTGCAAACCCGTAAATGGCAGGACCAGAACGGTCAGGAGCGTTACACCACGGAGGTGGTGGTAAACATGGGTGGTACCATGCAGATGTTGGGAAGTCGTGCTGGTGGTAGTTTCCAGGATAGCCAACCACAAGGCAGCGGTTGGGGACAGCCACAGCAACAATCTCAGCAGTTCAGCGGCGGCGGCGCTCCTTCGCGTCCTGCTCAATCCTCTGCTCCACAAAGCAATGAGCCACCAATGGATTTTGATGATGATATTCCGTTTTGAATGACATAAAGTAATTATTGTTAAGTAATTCTTGATCTAGTCTAATTAACTGATTGGTTTTACGAGCTATAAATGAGAAATAAAGCCCTTTAAGTGTGTAAACATTTGAAGGGCTTTTTTGTTTTATGTGACTTTGTACTTTTATAAAATCGTATAATTTGAAAAGTTGTAAAGATGGAAGTTTGTAGCTACTCTTATTTTGTCAATAAGGGTGGTGCAATGAAAATAGAGCTAGTCACATACAAAACGGGCGAGCAGATACCAATGATGCTGGATGCTTCTGGTATGCCAGTTGTCTTACCTAATGAGTTTATTCTTGCCAGACGATCCCTTAGTACAAATACATTAGTTCGGAATTTGAGAGAACTATCAGTGCTCTATCGTTGGCTGGATAAATCGAATTGTGACCTATCTGCGAAATTACTGGCTCAGAACTCATTCAACGAAGCAGAATTAAAAGGTGGCTTGGTCGAAGCGTTAAGAATTGATCAGGCCAATGAACGTATAAGTGTAGTAGCGCCTAATACCTTCAATCAACGGTTAACAACTATCCGACAATTTATTAGTTGGTGCATGGACGTACTGACAAGTCAGTTGCCTTTGTCTTCCCTGGACTATGAACGTTTGAGAGAGCGAAAGTCATTTTTTCTAAAAATGCTGGATGGTAGCTTTATGTCTGCCACACCAATGAAAAAAAGCCTTCGTAAGGGTTTAAATGAGGTAGAAGTTGACTTCCTGCTTGCCGTGTTGCATCCCGATGCCAAGCAAGGATTTGGACGAGATACAGCTGTAAAGTTCAGAAATTATGTATCTGTTGGGCTGATGCTATTTTGTGGTTTAAGGCCAGGTGAGCTGCTTAGCCTCAGGGTAGAAGATGTCCAGGTTGGTGCGATTTCGGCGATAAAGGTTGAGCGTAGACCAGCAGACCCATTGGATGTGAGGCGGCCGAGGCCTCAAATAAAACGTAATGGTAGACTTATTCCGATTGAGAGTAGGCAGTTTGCTTTTGCATTAAATGAGTACATTGTTACCTGGCGTGAAGTGCTTGAAAGCAAAAGTAACCATGAATCAGACTATTTAATCTTGAGTGATGAGGGAGCGCCCTTGTCACAATCCTCAATTACACAGTTTTTCCAGTTATTGCGATCGCAATATGCTGACCATCTTCCCGAAAACTTAACGGCCAAGTCTCTTAGACACACATTCTCATCCCGGCTTGAGAGGGTTCTTAGGGCTTCAGGAATGGATGAGCAGCGCAGACGAGAAGCGCTGGCCTTTCTGCGTGGCGATAGTAGTTTGGAGTCACAAGACACTTATATCGCCCAAGAAGTGGAGGAGCTGGCAGTTAAGTCATTGAGGCGGTATCAGGCTGATATGATGTCTGAGAGGTAGCCAAAGTGAACACAAAATTATCGAAAGCACAAGCTGTAGAACAGTCTTGGTCTGAGATGCAGATCCTGGTTACCCGAGAAGGGAAAAAAGTTAATATATCAGGCGATAAATGGGTGCTCCCCATAGTGATTCGCCACCACTCAACGCTCGATTTTGGCAAGATTTCAAATTTACAGCTGAGAAATGCTTTGAAGCACTATGTGTCTGACCAGATGAGGCGTATTTCAACATCTGCTGGATACAAAGTGTTTCATGAGGTATGGAGGCAAGTTCTTAGGAATTGGGAAAAGGATATTCAATCGTCAATTATTAAAGATCATCTTATTGATTTATTTGAAAAATTTATCAATTCTCAGCGTTCTCGGCACAAGCTTTGGATGATGTACGAGCCAATTAGGTGGTATATCTGGTGCTCTGAGAACATTTCAGACAGTACATTTTCAGATGCGTATGCCGCTGAGCTTGAGGCAATGGTTATACCCGGTGGTCCAAAGGGAGAGGCAGTTAGGATGTCCGATCCCGATATGGGACCATTACATAAATCATTAGAGCTCCCTCTTTTGATTGCTGCGCTAAAAGAGGACAAAAGTCTAGAGTTTGAGCATCTCCAGCAGAAGGCTGTTATGGCTTTGTCACTAGCTTTCGGTCGAAACCCCGCAAACCTGACATACCTCAGGGAAGGCGATCTCGTTAAGCTTGATCCGTCGAACGAAGACCCCTGTTATCTCATTCGGATGCCGCGTATTAAGAAGAGATTTGTTAATCCTCGTGACGACCTGATGGATGAATATTTAGATCCCCATTTCGGAAGAATTCTAGAAAATCTTGTTGAGCAAAATAACTCAGTGCCTCTTAGCTTTAAAGGTAGAGACTTCTCTACCCCTGAGAATCGACCACTTCTAATAAGAACAGGTGGTAACCGCGTTGCCATGTTTTCTCTAGATGCAGAGAATATTTTCAATATGACGAGCGGGGATATATCTCGTTTAATTACAGCCTTTATAAAGCGCCATAACATAATTTCCCCTCTTACTGGTGAACTCATGCATGTCACACCAAGGAGGTTACGATACACCTTGGCTACAGGTCTAGCAGCTGAGGGAATTAGCAGACGTGAACTGGCTAGAATATTGGATCATACGGATACCCAGCATGTGGGGGTATATTTTGATGTTGCGGGAAAAGTTGTTGAGCATCTCGACAAGTCAATGGTAAAAGGATTCTCGAAGTACCTCAACTTCTTCAAAGGTAAGCTTGTTGATAGTGATGAAGACGCTATCAATGGTGAGCGAGATGACAAGCACTTGACGTTTGTCGATGAGCAAAATCCAGCTGATCAGTCTGATATTGGTGTGTGTGGCGAATCCAGTGTATGCCACCTTGATCCTCCTTATTCCTGTTATTTGTGTCCTAAATTTCAGCCTTATCGGCATTCTGATCATGAGCATGTTCTGGAATGTCTGCTTGCTGGACGAGAGGAACGCTTAAAGAAATATGAGAATGCACGGCTGGGTATACAGCTTGATGAGGTGATAGCTGCCGTCGCACAAGTGGCTCAGCTTTGTGGGCAGGAGCATCAGAATGTCTGACGGCCGTTCTAATCGCAAAGCCAAGGTTATTCCCTTTATTGATCGTATTGAGCGCGATAGAAAGGTAAATCTTAAGACTTTAGTCAGAAAAGCAAAGCTGATGAAGTTGGAAGGTTTTGAGGCGATTACATGGGGTGATGATATTTGGCAGGTCAAGGCTGGCCGCCTAGTTAAGCTTACTGGCAAGAACGCAAAATCCGTATCTCTCCATTTTTCGCTTCCTCCGAAACTGGGCTCTGATGCTTTAGATAGTGATTGGCAGGAGGTTGCCAAAGCGTTATTAATTCTTCGGTTTCATAGGAAAAACCAGGCAAGCCCTAATCAACGCAACTTCATTACAGCAATAGGTTACATCCATTATTCAGCTTCAAAACTGGGGCTGGTGTTAGTAAGTTTAACGCCAGAAGCTCTTGATAATGCATGTTCTTTAATCTTAAAGCATTACAGTCAAAGCTCGGCCTATAACCTTCACAAGCATGTTGCAGAGTTCGCTGCACACTGTGATGCTAATGGTTTGTGCAGGGTGCTGTTGCAGTACAAATATTCCAAGATGGTACGCCCAGTGAATACAGGAGGTCTGAATCATAAAAGGCTGGATGATCCTGAAGTTCTGGAGACCAAATCCGAGAAGCTTGTTGCTCCTGCCGTGTTTCGAGTTATAGGCGAGCTTTATTTAAATGTTTCCAAAGACCATAAGTACCGGTTCTATATCCTGATTTTGACTCTGCTTGCTTGTACTGGCCGCCGCTTTAGTGAGATTTCATTGCTTCCGCTTCAAGAAGTTACGTTAGACGAAGACCAAAAAGCCTTTATACAATACTTCCCTCGAAAGGCTAGTCTCGGTGATCTATTTACACCTAAAAGAAACCTCTACTTACCGTCAGAGGTTGTAACAATAGTTAGAGATGTACTTGATGAGGTACGTGCGGCAACAGACTCGGTGAGAATTACCGCAGAGGAAATGCATCGTTCTCGCGGCCCAGATCTTCGTTTTTTGAATAAAATTCCAGAGAAAAGAAAGTTATACATCGATGACCTGCTAAAGATTGGGGTAAGTAGCAATACAATTTGTTCTACTGGATGGATTCGAAAGATTGGTCTTGTTTGGCAGGACCATGAGCGACTTACCAAGCAAGGAAAAAAGCCTAATAACCCTATTTGCTACACAAATAAGGATGCTGTCAAAGCGTATTGTTTTCGAGACTTTTCTGAAAAATTACTACGACCATTCCATATCGATCAATTTGGTAAAGAATACTATCTAAAAGATCTTTTATTTATTCGCCCATTGGGACTTTCTACTGGGAGCTACGCTCACTGGTTGGCTACAAGCTGTAGTCAGTCTATGTTCTCTACATTTCTCCGTTATTTACCCGCTCTTGCAGATGAATACGCTTCCAGTAGTATCGAGGTAGATTTTACCAGTCACCACTTCCGCCACACGCTCAATACTTTACTTGATGAAGGTGGGTTAAGTGATCTTCTGCAAACCGAATGGTTTGGTCGAACCAATCCCAGAGACACCAAAGCCTATCAGCATACATCCCGCGAAAAACGTGCGCTGATGCTCCGCGAAGACATCAAAAAAGGCTTGGTCGGTGGCCTGTTGGCTGAGCAAATCAAAGTAGTTCCGGTAGAAGTACAGGATGCCATTCTTAAAGCACGAATTCAGGCTGTGCATGATGTCGGTACGGGTATCTGCGTTCACAACTTTTCTCAAACGCCCTGCGAGCGCCATTTACAATGTTCGGCAGACTGCAAAGACTACGTGTGGGTCAAGGATGATAAGGGTAGGCTGGATGAGCAGAAGCGCCAATATGCCCTTACCGCACTGGCCCGAAAAAATGCTGAGAAACAGTTAAGTAGCAACAAGCCCAAAAAGAGCGCTGACTGGTTAGCTCATAACGATAAAAAACTCAAAACGCTGGCTGTGCAACTGGCCGACAACGGGGTGGAGCACTTTGATCCCGAACAATATTTAAACGAGGTAGAGCATGGTTAAGCGCTTCAGACGTATGTCCGACAGTGACATCAATACAATCGTTGCCGATTTGGACCGCTGGGCGCTGGGCGAGCTTGGATCAAAACTCACCTGGGCTGTTCTAGAAGAACGCTTTGGCTTTAGTCGTCAGTCACTCCAAGCCAAGTCTGAAATTAAAGCCGCTTATGACAATGCCAAACAAGCACTGTCGGGTGGTCTCGTGAAAACCAAAGCGCAGGCAACCAAAGAATCGGAGGAGCTTCAGGTAGAGGTGGATCGCCTCAAAGCGGAGCTAGAGGCCTACAAGCGAAAAGAAGCTCAATGGCTGCGCCGCTGGCAGCAAATCGCCTTCCACGTGCGGCAGAAAGGCATACAGATGGCTAGCGTTGATAAAACTCCGCCAAAAGGGGCAGACCTGCCTTCAAATACTGAGGTAGCTCGAATATTACGGCCTTTTGACAAAGAAATGCCTCCTTCAGGAAGAGCATAATGTTAACTGTTGATGAGGTGTACTTTTGGGGTGGAGAGGATGATTTATTGAATAAGGAGTGTTTTCGAGTCTTATGAAAGTTAAAAATTCTGCGATTATCTATACAGGCTATGATTATCAGACTTTGCAAGGAGTAAAACTACTTGCTGAATGGCTTCATAGTCCGACTAAGTATGTCAGGGTGGCATTTGAAGCCGATACGGATAGTAATGAAACGCCTGAAGGAATAGATGATGTTGTCTGTGAGCGACCAGATGGTGTTAGAGATTATTGGCAAGTAAAATTCACCCCCTCCCCAGAGAAGGATGAAAACCGCCTTACGTGGGATTGGCTGTTGAAGATCTCAGGCAAAACAGCTAGGTCTCGTTCCATTCTTAAAAAGCTCTATGATGCTATTAGTGTTGTGCCTGCTGAAAAACTCGGGGATGTTATTCTTTTGACCAACAAACGGCCGGACAGGTCGATGGAGTCCTGCCTGCACGGTTCGAAAGTAGACTTTAGTCAAATTGATGATGACTCACAGCTTGAGATTACTCGCCAACTAGGAAATAAAGAAGCTGCCATTTTTCTTTTTTCGAAATTGACTGTCCAGCATAGTGATGGTGACTATCTTGCGATAAAACGTAGTCTTCGAGCTGAGCTTCTGAAATTTTCCGACGATACAGGCGTCGAACGGCTTGTAGCAAGAGCACGTGAATGGGCAATGTTTAAGGATAATCCACCAGAGCATGGTTGGATTTATCTTCATCATGTTAGAGAAGTCTTATCACCCAAAAGACCAGAGCCTATACCTGAAATATTCTCTGTGCCTGATGACTACTGCCTCCCCGACTCAGACTTTCACAATGAGTTACTTGCTCAAATTAACCGCTCCAATGGTGAAGTCATAACTCTAACGGGCAAGCCTGGTGTTGGAAAAAGTACGTATCTATCGTTTTTATGCCAAGAACTGGAAGATCAGGAGGTTCCGTTAATACGTCACCACTATTTCTTGTCGTTGGGAGACACAACTGAAGACAGGCTAAGCCCAAGGGTTGTTGCTGAATCTCTGTTACATCAAATCGATAGCTTTCATAAAGAGTCAAATGCTAGTACATCCCAACCGGAAAATTTGCGTGATGCATTGTTAACCTGCGCAAATTACTACAAAGGTAAGGGAAAACCATTTGTTGTATTGATTGATGGGCTGGATCATGTTTGGCGAGATAATGCTAAAAATAAAAATCCATTGGATGAAACCTTCAGGCAATTGCTTCCTACAACAGACAACTTAGTGGTACTTGTCGGAACGCAACCAGTTGATGATGAATTGCTTCCTTACACATTGCTTACTTACTCTCCTAAGAATGAATGGCATTGGTTGCCTGAGATGTCTGGAAATTCGATATACGAATTTTTAAAACTTCATATTGAATCTGGTCGATTGTTCTTAAACTGTCATGAAAATCAAGTTGATGAAGAGATTCAGAACAGTGCTGGCGCTTTATTAGAAATAACAAATGGCTACCCTCTGCATGTAATTTACTCATCTGAGTATCTGTCTCATCATGGATTAGCACTTTCTTCTTGGCAAATTGAGAAGCTTCCTCCGTGCTCCGATGGCAATATTACTACTTACTATTCTGAGCTTTGGCGTAACCTTAACTATAGACAAAAAGATGTTCTTCACCTATGCAGTGGCTTTCAGTTTGCGTGGCCGAGACAGGCGATTGGTGCCGTTGTAAAAGACAATCATGAATATGCACCGAGTGTAGATGCGGTTGCACATATGCTCTCGGAGGGAATTTGTGGCGTAAGACCTTTCCACGAAAGCCTAGTTGTATTTGTTCGAAATAAGGAAGAGCACCAAGAGCGAATAAATGCGTTGTTACCACCTGTATGTGAATGGCTTAGTTCTAGCGCCCCAACACATCTCAAAGATAATTGGCTTTGGTCTAGTTTGGCTCGAGGTGGCGACTCTTCCAAGTTGCGACAGGGGGTTACTCGAGATTGGGTGCTTGATAGGCTTATAATTGGCATGCCTGTTAGATCATGTATTCGACTGTTATCTGAGGCTGAAACTTATGCTTTCCAGGCGCTTGATTATGCGGAGGCATATCGACATAGAGCTCTAAAAACTAGGCTTATCAATGGCCCTGAATTTCAGACATGGGACTCCACTAACTTGGAGATGCTCTCGCTACTGATCGCTGATGAGCAGTCTCTGAACGAAATAATCTCAGGACAAAACGAGTATTCACCAACCAAGTTATCTATATTGGCAATTGCATTATGGTATAGAGGGGCGGTTGCTCAAGCAGAGCTATTATCGCAGAAGGCAATTGATCGATATCGGGCTAAAACCAAACTCTTGTCTTCACGACACTCTCAAGATAATGAAGCTGAAGCAACTGCATTGATAAAAGCAGGAGTATTAACTGACAGTCTTAACTGTGATGCGATTTTTGAAGAAGGAAAATTCTCTAATTGGCCTGATGGATATGTGGCTAGCTTTAGACGTGCATGCCGCACAAAAAAAGAACTTGGCCTGCTCTTTAGGGCACGGCAGTGCTTGCCCCCTGATTCAAATCATATTGGTCAAATCGAACTTGATGCAATTAGATTAAGCATAGTAGAGGGGGCTGATATTGCCTATAGGCCAGAATATGGCTCTTTTTCCTCGCAGCAGCTATCTCAGTTCATAGATATTTTTTCTAAGAAAATCTTCACCAATATTGAGACTCATTATTTTCATGGTCAGTCGTCGAAAGCCTTCAAAGTTGAAGCTGCGGGCAGCTACCATTGCTGGTTTTTTTCTTCACTTTGTGTCAGGTTAAATGCAGAAGGTGACTATTCTTGGTTACCAGTAAGTGCAACCTCAGATAGAGCGAATGTGTCAGCTCATTATGATTTACTCAATGAGTTGGCAGATTTAGTCGCAAATGAACTTATCGCAGGAAATACACTGAACTTTGACGTAGTTTGTGCGATGTTTCCGCGTGTTCCAATATTAGATGAGATCCAATGGGAAACACGGAGAGCCGACATAGCTTTAAAGCGTGATTGGATTGAAATTGCAGCCGATTGTCACCTGATAACAACCAAATCTGAAATTTCGCGTGATGAACTAAAGCAAACAGTTAACGATGGTTTATTTAGAGTTGACTGGCTAAGGCTATGGTATAAGGACGCAGGTCTTAAGTTATTAGACGATGATGCCGCTGAGCTACTTATCGAGCTTGAAGATAATCGACAATTAAATGAGTTAGAGCAAACAATTGAAAATTCTAATGCTTATCTTGAGCTAGCTCAAATAGCATTTCAACATGATAAATTAGCTCTTTTTGAAAAATGTTTGAGAAAGACATGGGACTTTGTGCTTGGTTACGGACATCACAAAGACCCCACCATCTTTGATGTATTGAAAGCTGTGGAATACCTTTCTGAATCTGATCCAAGTTCTGCCTTGGAAATATTAGAACGAATATCACCGATAGTTTTCAATATATCCGACTTTACTGATGGGGATGAAACTAGGCACTCTAAGCATTCAATATCTTCATTATTAGCAAAATTAAACCCGCAAACAGCTGCTTCAGTTTATGAGCAGGAGCTCAGCGATGGCGAATGGTATTATGCTGAAGAGACAATTTCTAGGTTGCTTAAAAGGTGTGATTTTGCTTCGCCGATTACAAAATATTTATATCTTACAGGTTTGCACTCTAGCTGCTACCAAGTGCTCAGAGAAAAGATTGAGAAAGGAGAACCTCATGCCATTTGTATTGCCGATGAAATAGAGAACCTTCTTGATATTAATGTTCAAAATATGGTTGAAGAAAAGCAACCGTCAGCTAATGAACTTGATGAAAAAATTTCGTTGCAGCCATCGGATTATCCGCCTGAAAAGTTCGAAGAACTGACTGTATTGCTCAAAGAAAAATATAGTACCAGTGAATTTTGGAAAACCTGGTACACATATTGGTGTACCCAAGGTAAGGAACCTGATTTATTACAACTGCTAATTCCACAGGTGTCGAAGTTTATTGATCGTTTTGATGATAAACGATACTTGTTAGATCTTCTTTTTTTCAGTGTTAAAAAATTAGACGGTAAAACGAAAGCCTTTGATCTTTTGGTTGCGGCTCACAAGGCAATGGGAGGGTGGTCTGATTGGTATGAGCGTTCAGAAAATAGCCTCAATCGGCTTAAGATGGTTGCAGAGCAATACCCTAAAAAAATTGACGAATTTATTAAATTAACAACATCACAACCGGATAATTGGAAAGATAAGTTTGGCAACTTAATTATTCCGAATGATAAGCTGGTTTTTTTGCTTTCTCATGGTGGCAGGAAAGATGAGGCGCTTAAGCTCACGTTAGAGATGGTTACAAGCTTAGAAGAAAGCGTCCGCAATCTTCAACTTGCAAGACCGGTCTGGGATTGGCGTCAAGATGACTCTCTCGAGGAAGCAATGCTCAAGACGTTAGTTTCAAGGCTTAAGCTGCCTATACCCTCTGTAAAGTTGTGGGTAGTAGATCAGCTTTCACTACTTTTAATAGCTCAGCATCCAAGAGTTGAAGAATTATTAAAGGAAGACTTAGCAGGTAGGAAGCAAGAGTCTGAGTGTGTAGAAGTATTGTGTGTATTTTTTATTGCGAAGTCTAAGGGTTATGTCTGCCCAAATGATCTGGGGCACTACATAAGGGCAAGGTCCGTACTGTCAGATCTAATACTATCGGAATTGCTATCGACCTCAGTAGAATTCGGGGAGTATGCTTATCCATTTTCTCCTTTTATTATTTTGGGTCATGACAATAATAGATTCGAGTATTATCAGGGCAGCCATGTTCCTCGTGTGTACTATTCTTGGCTGAAAAAAGAAACAAAAAGAACCCGTTTACCCTTTACAGATCATTATCAAACTGAGTGGAACAATACATTCGAATATCAACCATCAACAGCAACAACCATTGATTACTTTTTTAGCAGCGATAGGCAAAGATCTACTGGGCAATTCTATACGCAAGCAAGTCATCGAGGCCGTTCTGCATATCTTAGGACAATAGACCTAGCCAAAGAATTTTACGGCATGCCGGATTCTTACGCGAAATATTTATCCATACCAGCACTACCTATCGAACCTGCGTATATGGAGCTTCGCCCTCAAAAACCTAAATGGTTACCGGTTTGGAATGGTAATAATTCCCCGAATGAAGCTAATTTAATCAGCTATGTTAAAGAAGGATTAGCCAACTTTACACAAACAGATGACAGTAATGACCTTTTAGCATTTTCATTACCCATAAAGATTGATGACAATAACTGGATTGATCTGACTGTTGTAAAGGTGAGCACTGAAATTGAGCTGACGCCTGACATGCAGGTAAAAGAGCGTTCCGGTTGTTTGGCCGTTGGTAATCTTTTGGATAAGGAGCTGTCTTATGAGTTTGGTGATAGTCAGATGCCCAAAGCTCCTACAATGGCTGGCACTTCGTATCCATTTATGAGATATGGACACTGGCACTCCGATCTCGAATCACGAGGGTTCTACATTCCCAAATGTACCATTGATGGTAAAAAGATTGTCGGTTCATCTTCCGATGGTTTGTTTATTTACTCTGTCGATGGTTCTAAAGTTGGTTTTTCATCGTTCTGGTACAACTATTGGCAACCTATTCATCCCAGAGGGATTCGTTCTTTTTGTGGCTCTTATACCGCAGTAAGCAAGGAAAGAATTGAAGAATGGCATAGCTCAAGTGAAACAGAGCATAAGAGCTGTTACTTATGTAAAGCCATTCTGCTTACAGCTGGAGATAACTTTAGGGAATTTAATGAACAAGAGATTGAGTTTTTTATATGTTGATTTATATGACTCACATCGCATCATAGAGTAAGTAACTCTTTAGCCCTATGCTGAGTTTGCACTGCTATATCGGCAAAGTTGTCGAAGCCTTGGCCGAAGTCAGGTGATAACCAGATCTGTACACTTTGTCGGATTTAGGAAGCAACGCCAGCTTGACTGGTGCTTAAACTAGAGAAGTATTAACTTTCACATGTGAAAGTTATAGAGTCACAGCTTAAAACCCTGATGCGAGCTAGTACATGTGAGCCGCATGGTAGGTCATCAGAAAGGTGGAGTTTGCCTCCACCTGTTCTAACAAACTGCTTTGACGCAATAGCCTAGGCAGAGTCGACGATATCTTGAGGTTGCTCTGCAATGATGTCTTCTCAAACTTTGGACATGTTCTCTAATTGTTGGGGGTTATTAAATTTTTTAGCAGGGTTCATTTGTTATACGGGGAAAAAACCTAACCGGCCAGGGACACCTTTGGGACCAACAAATTCAGTAAAATTCAATGTATTTAAGGTCTCTAAATTCGGCTCTTCATTCTCTAAAATGAGAATTTGTCCCGGTTCGGTGCGGTTCGCTAACCAAGTATAAAAGCGGTCTTTAACACTTTCATCAAGAAGTTCTTCACCGTCACTGTTAGTTCCATGCTTGGGATCTTTATACGTCACCACTGGAGAGTCAATAATGGTAAAACCCAGATGCGGATGTCCGTTCACAGTAGCTCTCTCCATTAATGCAACCATATAAGCTGTTAGAAAAATACCTCTCTTTCCTTTTCCATAAGATGTACGCTTACGCTGATTAATATCAATGTCAGAAATGCTATCATCAAAATAAACAGAATCCACGCTAGGGACTCCCCAAGTATCTAATAGTGCTTTTACTCTTTTGCATAACACAGTCGAACTTTCTGACATATCCCTGTTAACAGTTTGCTTTTTTCGCTTACTTTTTTCTTTCATCTCAGCCAATCGAATCTTAAGGTTTTCCACCCTTAATAAATCAGCAACCGCCATGGACAGTGTTACTTTACGATCGGAAAGAGTCTCTAAGCCGTACTTTATATTGATACTTTGTGGCGATAGAAGTGCTTCTTGCTTTTGCTCATTCTCTAGAGCTTCTCTCGCATTTTTTTTCAGTGCGTTAGATATTTCATCAAGGCTAATGAGAACATCATTTAAAGCCTCCTTCAATCCTTCACGTAATCCTGAGATTTTTTCATTCTCAGCATGTGCAGCCAAGCGAAGCATAGGTGTTTGAGTATCTTGATCTTTGTGACGTAACTGGTGTTGGATATCTGTATAGCAAAGAGGACATGGTCGAATTTCAAAACTATCAGCGATTGAAGCGGCTGTAGATATAGCTTGCAGTCGTTGTTGATCGCTTACATATTTTTTATCAAGCAACTGGAATCTATTTTCTGCCTCTTTTAATGCCGCTAACTCTTGAGATAGTTGTCGCCTTTCTTTATCAATTATCAAGCGGGTATTTCTAAGCTCTGCAAGTTCGGAGGCATGACTTCTTATATGACGGTTGATGATCTCAATCTCAGCTGTCACTTTAAGTAAACTTTCCTGAGCATCTTTCAGTGATAGGCCATCAGGTATGTCTGCAAGTAAGCTGTTGATCTGTTCATTAATTGCCTCTGTATGTCCTTTTGCAATATTCCGATCGTTTGTTGATGCAGGAAGAACCATTTCGGAATCATCTGAACCGCTTAGGATCATAGCTAGGGCAGACTTATTTCGAGTTTTTAGATTGGTATCTTTACCTTCAAATGAAACATTGTCCAATGTTTCAATCTCATCAAATATGCTAACGCGACGAAGATCCCCGGCCGTCAAATTGCCAAGCTTTCCTGACTTAGTCAGTATCTTTACTCCCGCAGCCCCACACCATGTCTGAAGCAGCTCACTTATATTTTTTTCAAGTGCAATCTCACTTTGAGGAGGATTCTCATGAAAGCCCTCATACACAGCTTCTTCACCATTAAGTAGGTCTCGAAATAATGTGAAACAGTCGCCATTGGAGAGTGAAATTTGAACGGCTGCCCGAGTATATCCATCCGAGAAGCCAACACCTTTAGGCTTTTGACCTCCACCAAAGCAGTATCTAAAACACTCGACAATGTACGATTTCCCGGTATCAGTGGGACCAAAAACTAAATGGGATTTTCCATTTAGTGTAAGTTTTGCTGGAACTTTACCCGGCCCAGTCACCACCAGTTCATGAATACTAATTGTCATAGAGCAGTTCCTGTGTTTGTTGCCGGAAGGAACTCTGCTCCCCATAAGGTACCGCGCATTCCAAATACTTTTTCGAGATTTTTTTCATCCATATCACCTAGCGCAGAAGCTACCCATTCACAGCGCTTGTATAATTCTCGCGAGTATTCTCCACCAATCAGACCAACTAAGGCTGGACCATTCTCACCAAGCTGGAAACTAATACCACCATTATCAGCCTGGACATCAATGAATGAGCGTTGCGCCATCAAATATAACCCTGCTTCAATTATCTCTCTCCTGCTGGCATATTCTCCACCTCGCAGGGGGACTGGCGTATGTAGGCTTTCTGGACCGTTTAGATCTGCCGAGTAGATAGCGGCATAATCGAAATAAACTAGGCGTTGTAAATCAACTTTTCTAGGATAAAGAGCCATCAACAAATGAACCATTCTGAGTCCAAGCTCAAATGGAGTATTAAATACATCACTCATCTTCATCCACCCATTTTACTCTACCCTGATTCGCAAGATGATGGCAGGTTCCTCCGAGGTCGCCTGCTTGTAATCGTCCACTTAAAGGGTTAGCGGTTACCTGTAATACGTTTGCAGTATCTAAAACTTCTTTTAGTCTTGTGAGGCCATTTGCATGGGGATAATTTAAGGAGCTACCTATCCCTACCTCGACTTGATTCTTCAAATCATCAAATGCTCCTGGAAGCTTGTCTCTGCTAAAACGGTTAAGACCTTCCGCGCTGTAAAAAAGCATTCGCTGTGCTTTAAAATGTTTTTGATATTTTTTAGGAATGTCAGTCAGATGGGAGAGTTCAATTTGATCTAACTCCTGATAAACATCAAGAAGTGCTTTGACGAATTGATGCTCATTGGTGTCAGGATTTTCTGGCATAATTGGATCGGGCTGTCGCGCGGGTAACACGCCAAACATCTCCCAGTGCTTGCATGATCGAGAGTGTATTTCTAACAGATCAGCTGAAGGCTTGACCTTGATAACCTCAAAAGGGAAGTTTTGGATAAATTTATTTAATTCTGGTGTGAGCTCTTTTTTAAATGTTACGAAATTTCCGGACTTATCTTTCCATTCCTTAAGCATCCAAGCTTTAAACCTTTCAGGATTTAGCGTGTAATCAAGCAGTGAGGGGCCTACTTTGAGTGCACATATATAGTAATTTAAAGGGCGCGTGTACTCCTCCGAGAAGACGTACCATAAGAATTTTGCAAGATCAGGTGCAAAAGCGCTTGGAGATAGCGTTCCTGCATAGTATTTCCCCTGATATAGGTCCCAAGTAGACTCCTCAGGCAATGGATGTAAATAGCCGCACACGTCTCTGCCTTTATCACCCGCACCACCAAGTCGATGCACATGAGTATATTTTCCCTCTACTTGCAACTGTCTAGCGCACTGTTCTATAAACATCTCCCACTTCTCATCATTGAATAAAAGTAGTCGTTGTTCCGGTGTCGGCTGCTCTGGTCCAGGGTGATAAACAGGTGTGCTCATTAGTTTCCATCTATAAGCGCTAATAACGAATTGAGACTAAAACAAAAAATGCTCAATGTGAATAGTTACGAAAGATTTGGAAGCCTGAGATTACTTGGTTGGGCTATAGCACGCATTACTGCTCCTAAGTACAACTAGAATTGAAGTCCGAGAAAAGAAGTAGCTTCCCAAGTTTCTTGTTTTAAAGTGGTACTCTTGAGTATTCAGGTCACAGCTTAAAACCGTGATGTGAGCCGTCTGGTAGGTCAACATGAAGGCGAAGTTTTCCTCCACCTGATTCAACAAGCTGCTTTAATCGCTGTAAGCTATCGATTGTGCAGTTATCAATGTGGCAACCTGCATCAGTCCCGATATGTTCTAGTAACTGGATTAAATGGATATGGATTAGCTGTTTTGAAGCTATTTCCTTAGCAGAATCAACGAGATTTTGAGGTTGATCTGCAATAATATCTTCTAGTTTTCTGCCCATCTTTTGCACCTTTTGGGTTGAGCCGAAAAACTTTCACATGTGAAAGTTTTTCCTAGATCCTTATGTTTGGATAGTTTAACCCACTCACAAGTGAATCATCATACTTCTCATCCTATCCCTCGCTCAGGAGAACTGTAGTGGTCAACTTTTTCTTTTGCACCTCAAAAGGGCAATTACAGAGTTTTACCCTTTTCGGCGCCTGTCATACTCTTTACTCATTGTCAGCGCTCGCTGGCTATAGCGGTAGCTGGCCCCAAACAGCAATACCTTACCCTCGGGAGGCTATCTCTCAAGGTACTCCTCCATAATCACAGGAGATAAGCATGACCAACTGGGTATTCCAAGATCCGGTCGGCGTTTTGTTGATTAGGTGCTGTCGCTGAAAGTGTCAAGATGCTATCTTTACGCTTAGCGGCTAACACCTCCATAGTTCTTGCCCAAATCGTTGACAATATTTGGGATTAACTTAACAAGTTTGGCTTTTGTTACAATAAAAACCAATACTTTTAATAGATTGAATGGCTTTTTGCATACTTTATGTGAACTGCCGTTCTAAGTTCGACACTTTTCTTTGTAAAACAATTGGTTATCATGTTTAGATGTGATAATCATAGGCTGTTGGAGCACCTATTACAAGCCTGACTAATCCTTATCCAGTAATGGGTTTGAACCTCGAAAGAGGGAAGAATGTGTGGCATGTCAGGAAAAGGCTGGTTGCGGGGAAATAACCTACTTTGCGCCAGCCACTCTTGTTTTACCTAAACATATGCTCTTCTGCAACAGGTTGACGTCTACGCTATCGACAAGAGTTCAGACATGGGAGACGGTTGCTTGCTGGACACTTACATTCAAAATGTGGAAGGCCCATTTTTAACCCATTATTGACATTCATAGTTAACATCTCTGTTTAGGTGACGAAATGCAGGGTGCTACACAACAAAGGGTGTTAATTTTTAATGAGGCCGCAGCCACAGTTTGGGATCGCGTGGCGTTATGATTGCCACCCGAGACATAAGCGCCTGCATTGCACCGGCCATTAATAAGGTAACTTTCTCTCTACGATTAGTTTTTTGTCTGCACTTCCAGGCTTGTGCTTCTGCTTGCTGTACTTTAATGCCGATTTTACGATAGATACCATGAGCAGAAGCTATGACCCAGGCTGAACGCAAAGGTAAACCAGCAAGCCCTGTCAGAGCAGAGGTATAATAAGACTCCGCTTCCACAATCAATCGGGATGCCACCCGAGCTAGCGCAGGATGGTTTTCGGTATAAATAATTGTGTCCGGCATTAGCCCTTCTTGGTAAAGCCATTCTAGCGGAAGGTAGCAACGCCCGGTCTTCGCGTCCTCAATAATATCCCGAGCAATGTTAGTTAACTGAAAAGCAATTCCTAGATCGCAGGCCCGATCCAGCACACTCGCCTCGCGAACCCCCATCACCTTTGCCATCATCAGCCCAACCACTCCCGCGACATGGTAACAATATCTCAGAGTATCATCTAACGTTCTGCAAGGGTCACCGCGTACATCCATCGCGAATCCCTCCAGATGTTCGAAGGCCTGTTGCTGAGGGATTTCATTACTCAGAGCAACTATCTGAAAGGCTGCAAAAGCAGGCTCGGTCATCGGCAAGCCGTCATAAGCCTGCCTCGTCAAGTATTGCAGCATTTGAAGTTTCTCGTGGGCGTCATACTTATCAACATTGCTTATTTGTCTCCCCAACTCTTGCCCGTCGATTATATCATCACAATAACGGCACCAGGCGTACAGCATCATTGTGTTGTGCTGTGTTGCCGTATCGAAAAGTCGGGTGACACTGGCAAAACTTTTTGAGCCTTGTTCCATTATCTGAGTAACGTGTTTAAGTAGCGCGGGATTCATCTGGCTATATTCTCTAACATCAATGTGGCTGTGGTTTTTGCTGATCCAATTACGCCGGGAATACCCGCTCCAGGATGCGTTCCTGCGCCGACAAGGTACAGATTATCAATACGGCTGTCCCGATTGTGTGGTCGGAACCAGGCGCTTTGTGTCAGCAACGGTTCAAAGGAGAAGGCCGAACCTAGATGGGCATTTAGCTGGTCACGAAAATCAAATGGGGTGAAGATACGATGAACGACTAACTGCTTGAGTAGACCGGGCATATAGTATTTTTCCAGATACGCAAAAATACGGTCACGCAGGCGTGGCCCCTCGATATCCCAGTTAAGATTAGCTGTCCCCAGGTGTGGTACAGGGGCCAGAACGTAGTAACTTGCGCACCCTGGGGGAGCAAGGGATGGGTCAGTAACACAGGGGGCATGGAGATAGAGCGAAAAATCCTCCGCCAGTCGGTCATGATAAAAAATATCTTCGATGAGTTCCTTATAGCGTGGACCAAAGCAAACGGTATGATGGGCTAATTGGGCATGGTGGTGGTTCAGACCAAAATAAAGCACGAACAGTGAGTTGCTCATTCGTTTACGTACCAGTGTTCGGGCGCGGGCCATTCCGACCGGATGCTGACCCAACAGATGTTTATAGGTATGAATAACATCGGCATTTGAGGCCACAACGTCACATGTCATATTTCGTCCATCAGTCAATTGTACGCCTGTGACCCGATTACCATGAGTGGTGAGGCGTTTTACTTTTGCATTAAGCTCAATTTTTCCACCAATGTCAGTAAACAATTTCACCATTGCCTCGACCAAGGCGCTGGTTCCTCCACGCGGAAACCAGACTCCCCATTCTCGTTCCAGTGCGTGGATCAAAGTATAGATAGAAGATACAGCAAAGGGGTTACCTCCTATCAGTAGCGAGTGAAATGAAAATGCCTGGCGCAGACTCTCATCCTTGATATAGTGTGCCACCTGGCGATAAACACTACGCCATGCGTGTAGACGTACCAACTGTGGAGCTGCACTCAGCATGTCGCGAAAAGAGAGGAAGGGCACTGTTCCAAGTTTCAGGTAGCCTTCATCAAAGGTCTTCCGAGAATAGTCCAGAAAGCGTCGATACCCGTTAACATCACCTGGATTGAACGTATGGATTTGTGTTTCCAGATGTTGCTGATCATTGTCGTAATCAAACATCTTGCCCGACTCCCAACAGAGCCGATAAAAAGGGCGTACGGGAAGTAAATCGACGTAATCAGCCATACGTTTACCAGCCTGTGTGAACAATTCTTCAATGACATTGGGAGCGGTGATTACGGTGGGGCCAGCATCAAAGGTGAACCCCTGTTCCTTATAAAAATAAGCGCGTCCACCTGGTTTATCCCGTTGTTCCAAAATACATGTCGGAATTCCCGCAGACTGGAGCCTTATTGCCAGCGCCAGCCCACCAAAACCAGCACCAATTACCAGCGCTTTAATCATGATAAAAACCCTGAAGCTTCTTGTGTTGTTTAAACATTGCCTTTAGGGCACCCTTTATCGGCACCGGCGGTTTACCTATGAGAATCCGGGCCTTATCGACGAAATTAAGTTGCTCTGCATAAAAACGTGCAATCAGATCTGGGGAAAGTTGATAAAAACGTTGCATCACTTTCCAACGTTGTTGTGGATCCCCAGCGAGGAAGAGCATGCGATTTAGAAGACGGAAAAAGCGCTGGTTTTGCCACTGCTGCCGTGCGTAATCCCTGAGGGTAATGAATAAGGAGGTATCGGTAAGCTCTGGCAGAGTAACAATACGATCTGCCAACCGAACAGCGTGTGGCAGAGAGTAGCCTGTTGTGGGGTGAAACAAAGCTGCACGTAATCCACTGGTGGGCTGGCCTGCTAGTTGTGCCCAGAAAGAGGTAAAATCCCCCGTAAGTGTAATCGGGAGACAACCACTCTCTTCTCGAACTAGTTTACCCAGTTTCCAACCATGCCTCTTCGCGTACTCTGCGATAGTTGCCTGTGACAAGGTCTTATCCGGTGGTTCCCGATCGACGTAATGAGTATCCTCTATCAGCAGACGAGTTGAGGAAAACGGTAGGACATAGATAAATCGATAACCTGTATTCTGTCCCACACTGGTATCCATTAAAATCGGGCGGGTTAAAGAGTGCGATTCTTCCAGTTCCCATTCCTGACCAAAAAATGCCTGGGTACCACTCCCCATAAATGGTCCTGGTCGCCAGCCTCTCCCATCAATGACTGCGCCTGCACTTAGAACCGAACCGTCCTGTAAGTAAACCTTCTGTGGAGTTAGCTCCTTTACTAATAAACGAGTCTGTATACGCTCGTCCAAATATGCTTGGAGTATGTTTGCAAAGTGTTGGGATGTGACACTGAAATATGAATGTGGCAATGTGCGCTGAAATGCTGGAAAAATTACGTCGTAACCTGACCAGCGATAGGTGATCAGCGGTGCTATCCACCCATGTTCCGCCTCAGTAAGATCATGTTGATGAAATGACCACGTGTGATTGCCTCCTATTGTTTCTGTGTTTTCAATCATCAACACTCGGAGATGTGGTTTACACTGCTGGAGACGCATCGCGATCAGTCCGTTAGCCAATCCTCCCCCCACCAAAATCAGATCCCAGTCGTACATCATTTTGTTGATCCTCCGGCAATCACAAAGTTACTAACCTCATCAAGAGTCATATACATCACGGAAATTTGTGTTTGTTGAAAGAGATTAAAGATATGCAATCATAGCGGAAAAGCTCATGTTGGTAGCAGAACAGCTGTACGCAGCGCAGCAATATCAGTGCTTCCTGTGCAAAAGCAGGCGACTTTTATCTGCTCAATAATTAATTGGAAATGTTCTATAACTGCATCTGTGGAGAGGGCTGCACTATGTATGACGGCAGCGGCTTGGCCGACCAATTGTGCCCCCATGCAATAAGCTTTGGCAGCATCAACACCATTTCTGATACCACCAGAGGCGATCAGTGGCATATTTGGAAGTGCCTCGCGTATTTCACGCAGTGCTGTCGTGGTTGGGATCCCCCAGTCAGCAAATGCCATAGCCAATGCGCGGTGATACGGTGTGGATGCTCGTTCTGCTTCAATCGCTGCCCAACTGGTTCCTCCAGCTCCGGCTATATCCAGCATACTGACTCCAGCTTCTGCCAATTGGTGCGCGACAGGCAGCGATAAACCTGAACCTACTTCTTTAACAATTATGGGAACCCCAAGTTTTGTTACGAGTTGTTCAATAGCATATAGAATATGGCGCCAGTTACGATCTCCCCCCTGTTGCAGCGCCTCCTGTAGCGGATTCAGATGGATAATTAGAGCATCGGCTTCAATCATCTGTACTGCTCGCAGAGCATAATTAAACCCGTGTTCGCCACGAATTTGGGCTGCCCCTAAATTAGCGAAAAGGAGAATATCAGGAGCTATCTGACGTAGTGAGCGACTAAGCCCATCGTTTGCTTCATTTTCAAGAGCAACACGTTGCGACCCGACCCCCATTGAAATTCCCAATATTTGAGCTGCTTCTGCAAGATGGTGATTAATCGCATGAGCACGATGAACCCCTCCAGTCATCGAGCTTATGAGCAATGGTGCCTGCAAAATTTTTCCAAAGAGGGAACACTTAAGATCTATTCTGTCCAGATCCAATTCTGGCAGAGCACAATGCTGAAATCGCCACTCAGCAAACCCTGTTTTTACTTGGGTCTCAGTTTGAGGAGAATGGAATATAATATCCAGATGCTCATTTTTACGTTGAGTGTGATCGATCTTTTTCATTTTTTTGGCCAAGGTTGAAATTAATTAAACATCGCAATATTTTTATCAAACCAATATCGTATAAAATATCGTGAGGCTAAATTTCTGCGACACGCTACCGCCAAATATTTATCAATGTATCTGATGTGCCTGCGTAAATGCTCATGCACTTTAGATTTTCCGAGCAGTGTAACCATTGTTAACTTTTCCTTATCCTGAGACATATCTTTCCCTGTATTATTTAGATCATCGCTCAAGTCATCCAGTAATTGAAATGCCTGCCCCAAATGTTGTGATACATGACGTAATGCCTGACGAGTTATATCAGGTGCATTCACAGCAATTGCCGCTAACTGAAATGTTGCGTCGAAAAGCAAACCGGTTTTTAAATCGTTGGTGGCCGCAATGGTGTGATAATTACCTGTACATAATGTATTGTTCAGATCGCGAAACTGCCCCTGGACAAGACCGTTTAAACCAACTGCATGAGAAAGTATGGCGACAGAAGCAGATTTATCGTATTCAGAAAGATTTGTTTCTACAATGAGACCAAAAGCCCGGCTCAGCAAGGCTACAGCCGCCAGGATCGCTACACTTTCACCATACTGCCGATGAATAGCTGGGCGTCCGCGCCGATGCTCAGCATTATCCATACAGGGAAGATCGTCTAGAATTAATGAGGCTGCATGTACTATTTCAATTGCAGATGCCAGCTGTAGAAAGTCAGTCTTCCAGGGGTTTTCTCCAAGATCCAGGACTATGAGCAATAATAAGAGGGGGCGGATACGTTTTCCAGACACTAGTGTACTTTCTCGCATGGCTGCGCAGACTTTGTCATCCGGGGCTCCTGAAGGAAGTACCAGTTCTAGGTGCTGTTGTAGTGCACTCTGTAACTCCAGTAATGTCTCTTCGTAATTCATAACTCGTGCAGTACTAACGTTCATAAATATTTCCCGAATCACGTAAATAATTTCACTAAACTATTTGAAAAACAATGATAAGTTTATATTACTACTACAGGCTTTAGGCTTTAGGCTTTAGGCTTTAGGCTTTAGGCTTTAGGCTTCCAGCATAACTTCATTTATCCAGCAGTGATGCATTCCCATTGGAATATGGTGCGGCAAACGCAATCTGCACACCATTGAGAGATCATCAGCATTTAAAACCACGACATCTGTACAGTGCAATTTTTCGACATAAACCTTAAAAATAAGCCAACCATCATCTTCTTTAACAGAACCCTTTTTGGCTACAAAAACAGGTTCTTCAGGCAAATCATTATCAAAACTGTGGCTTATTACACTCTTGTCAAAAAAATCAAATTTAGTTATTGATTTCTCTTCACTTTCAGAATCCCCCCAGCAAACGAACCAGGCATATCTGTGCTTTCTACCACAAACTGTAGGGTTTATGGCTGGAAAATCAGTATTCCCCCTGAATAAAATTTCTTTATCGACATTCCCGGATGCAGTGCATAAAGTAAAACGACAAAGTTCTGAACTATTATTTTTAAATATATTCTGTGTAAATACTGGGAATGACCGCCAAAATGAGGCATCAAAAATCACATTCCCATCGGCATCTTCATAGCCATTTGTGAAATGAAAAATAAATCCAGGAGCTGCATCATAGAATTTCGCATCATGGCATTCTCTGGAAACTAAAAGAACCCTGCCATCTTCATTTTCACGTGAATTCATAGATGCAAGTATGCTTTCATTGCCAATTACGTTCCTCAACTTAAGATTTATATGCGGCCCACCTAAAAAAAATAAAAAGTAATTTTTTGTCACTATGAAGTCGTGAATTAAGTACCTTTTCTTAAGCGGAATGTTGCATATAACAGTCATGTCACCGGTATTGTCTATTTTGTATAGCGTCAACTTAGATCCAATACCATATGTCACACCAAATCCATATAAATTATCATTATCTGGTATTTTTTTAGGATGTGCTGTAAAGGGTACTTCACGAAGGTTAAGTTTGGGGAGGAAAGAAAATCGTGCTCTTAGCTTTCCAGAAAAGTCATATTTTGAGATTGTTTCAAGAGTTACCGGATTAATTAAATGTGGCATCCCTCCTTCCCACAACGCCAGAAGTTTATGAGAATGATACACAATATTTGTATTTGCCGGATTTTTAATAATAAAAAATCTCATCCTGAGTTTTAGTTTTTTGGGGACGGTTCCAACTGAGCGATACAGTAATCTTTGAGCTTCTTCTTCTCTTAAGTATTCCTTTGTTAACACATGTCTGTTTCTATAGAATACCCCATTATCACTGAACGTTACTTTAAATATCATCCCATCCCCATCAAATGGATGATTATAATATTCGTTTCCCCTGTGCAGGCGACCGGGACCAATTCTAAAGAAAGTACCTTTTAACTTTGAAGGAACATCTCCCTCAATAGGAACTAATTTTGAATCAAGTTCCTCCAACTGAGATTGAAAGGGATTCAGATGGTTTTTCGAGAATACAAAATTGCTCAAGCCTTCACCTCTATATTTCCAACTGAATAATAGGTAATGATTTAATACAGAAGCTCTACAAGAAGATACAATAATACTAAAATAACAGTACTGTGCTGAAGGTGAACAGAACTATTTTTTTTCAAATGGATTTTTATAACTGAAATCACAAAAAAGAATTCTGCCACTAACTCATATACAGGATCTTAAGCAGTAACCGTATATTTTAGATAGCAAAAAGGCTTCATTTATGATCTGATAATCGTCGCCAAACTCATATCAAAATCAAGGATGAAACCTGTGACAATTATCGCTATAAAACATCAGTTAATGCAATTCTTTAGTGACGTTTCTTTGCAAAAAATTGCCTTCCAGTGTGGGTTTATTCAGCGCGTGAGAAATATCGAGCCTCGCGTGTTGATCCTCAGCCTTATTGCCGCGCTTAGCACGGGTAACGTGACGTCGATTGCCCAATTACATCAAAAATTTAATGGCCTGTGCCCCGATAAAAAACAACAGGTCAGTTATCGCCCTTTTTATAATCAACTCTGTAAAGCCGCCTTCATCGAATTTGTCAAAATATTGGTGAGATTTGCCATGGCACAATGGGTAGAAAAGCCTGTCGCTGTGCCCAAAAAACTGACAAAATTTCAAAATGTTATTTTACAGGATGGCAGTTCATTCAAAGTTCATCCGGCACTGGCTGACGTTTTCCCTTGTCGGTTCAAGACCACTGCCGCTGCCGTGGAATGTCATCTGACGCTGTCCCTGTTCACCCAGTCTCCGGTCAAGGTGTTGGATCTGATTTGTCGGCGTAATGGCTATGAGTTTCGCCTTATTCGTCGGTGGTTTGCCGAAGAAAAACGCTTCTGCGTGTGGCTGACTAATTTGCCTGTGGAAGAGTTTACAGCCAGTGACATCATGGATATTTATCGTTGCCGCTGGCAAGCTGGCAAATAGAACTGTTGTTCAAAGAACTCAAATCGCATACCAATTGGCGCGGGTTTACCACACGGAAAGAAACGTTAGCCACGGGGCTTATCTGGCTCAGCTTACTGGCTTTGTTGCTCAGGCGCTTGCTGGCAAGACGATTATTCCCTGCGGTCTCATTGCTTAAAGCAGCCCAAAATACAGAGAGCTGGCTTAGGCCAATAATAGAAAACCTGCTCCAAAGGGCGTGGTCGGAAACGTGTTTTTGGCTGGAAAAGGCGCAAATATATTTATGCCAAAACGCGTTCAAAACACCACAGAGAAAATCGTGTAAAGACAAGACATTAGATGCATGCTTTGAAAGGCTTAATTCTTAAGATCCTGTATATGTATTACGAGACATCAATCAAGCCAAGATCATTGCTTAATGTCGTACCACTGATATCGTAGCTGGCAAGCACTTGGCTTCCTTTTTTGTATAAAAAAGCTTTACGGGCTTCATTATCATTTCCCCATACTACAAACACATGCATAAAAACTGTTGATCCATCAGGAACCCCAAGATCGCCCGGATCAACAGTATCTGTTAATCCAAGAGTAATATCATTACCTTGCTTACTTAAATGTTTTTCACCGTCGCCATCCATATAACTAAATTGGATTCTAGCAACAAATCCGCCTGAATTTTTAAGACTCATCTTGCCAATTTCTTGCAATGTCATCACAGTCTCCTTTTGAGAAAAAACTAATAACATTTAGTTATTCAACTATATAAGTCATCTAAGGTGTGTTAAATAAAAATAAATCTTAACGAGTAAAATAAATAACACATTAAAATTGCTATAAAAATAATTATCATATGTATTCTATGAAAAAGCAAAAATTATCTTGATAAGTACCAATAATAAATAATTTCCTTTCGTTAGATATTTAATCTGGTTACTATTTTCTTTATAATACAATGAGATATTTGTTTTATATAATAACGGCTTTATTGTTTTAATTAGTAATAATTCAATTTATCATATTCGATGGTTTATCATAGTAATTTCGATATAATTACACTGTGAGTAAACAATTTCGTATTGATTTAATAATTCATTAAATTTTTTGGTATCCTGATTTTTCCTCAATCGATTATCTAATTAGTTTATGATAATAATTTATCTCTGGTAGATTCACATAATAAGTGCAAATGACTTTATCTAAAATTATAAGATAATTTTTTAATTTAAAAATAATTCATTAGGTGTTTTGTATTCCAATATCTAGCATGGGCGATTATTCAGTTTTTCATAACGAACCTTATTTTCCATTTTGTTACCGATGAAAAGTCTGTTTCCTAAATATCTTCTGCCCTTTTAAGCTGTTCAAGTAACTCTTCATAAAGTTGTTGCAGGGGGGATGGGATGCCGCTGGAGAACTCACTTCAAACCAGCGGCCTACTCTACAGGATTGACCCAAGGTAAATATGGTAAAAAATTTCTTAATGCCCCTAGTGTGGAACTTTTTGTCTGAACTCGTATTAAATTGACTAAATAATCACTGGCATATTGGTTTTTGGGCGCCCTTTATTGTAAAAATATTAATGGACTCGTATCTAATTTATTGATTATCAGAACAAGTTCCCTTCAATACCTTGGCATGATATGCGATATGTTCGCCGATAAAACTGGTGACAAAATAGTAACTATGATCATAACCAGTGCGTAGGTTCAGTGTGTAGGAATGCCCAGTGTCTTCGCATACATCTTTTAGCAGTTCAGGACGTAGCTGTTCTTCAAGAAACGGATCATCGGTACCGATGTCAATTAACATATGCAATGGCTCGGCGTTATTAGCCAACAGCTCGACTGTATCATAGGCTTTCCATATGTCACGATCTTCACCCAGATAAGCGCGAAAAGCTTTTTCTCCCCAAGGAACTTGAAAAGGAGCAATAATCGGTGAAAAGGCCGATACGCTGTGGTAACGATCTGGATTGCGTAGCGCGATCATCAGTGCGCCATGACCGCCCATAGAGTGACCACTAATGGCCCGAGCGGCTGTTACCGGGAAGTGTGTTTCGATCAGTACTGGTAGCTCTGACACCACATAATCATACATGCGATAGTGCGGTGCCCAAGGTTCTTGTGTTGCGTTGAGGTAAAAACCGGCGCCCTGACCTAAATCATAAGCGTCATCATCTGCAACTTTCTCACCACGAGGGCTGGTATCTGGGGCGACAAGGATAATACCCTGTTCGGCAGCGTAGCGTTGAGCTCCCGCTTTAGTGATGAAATTCTGCTCATTACATGTTAGGCCTGAGAGCCAATACAGCACCGGTAATTTCTGATGTTCAGCCTGAGGAGGAAGGTAGACTGCAAAATTCATGGTGCAGCCAAGTACGGCCGATTCATGCTGATAAACATCTTGCCATCCCCCAAAACAAGCGTGGCGTTCAATTCTCTCCATTCTTTTTCCTCTCTGTAAAACATACAGGTTCACTCATTTCACGGTGAACTTGGGGCTATCGTTTCCTGTTTTATTAAAAACCGCCTATTACAGCACGGTTTTTAACTCCCTCAGAACAGCTTAGTAATGGATGACTGTGCGAATCGATTTGCCCTTATGCATCAGTTCGAATGCTTCATTAATGTGTTCGAGCGGAAAGGTGTGAGTCACAAAAGGCTTTAATTCAATTTCACCTTTCATTGCCTCTTCCACCATTTTAGGCAACTGACTGCGGCCTTTAACACCGCCAAAGGCGGTGCCTCGCCACGAACGACCAGTGACCAGTTGGAATGGTCGGGTTGATATTTCCTGTCCCGCACCAGCTACACCAATGATCACTGATTGCCCCCAGCCACGGTGTGCGCTTTCGAGCGCGGCACGCATCACATTGACATTACCAATACACTCAAAGGTATGATCCACTCCCCATTCAGTCATCTCGATAATGACTTGCTGAATAGGTTTGTCATAATCATTTGGGTTCAGGCAGTCGGTTGCACCGAACTGTCTTGCCAGCGCAAATTTTACCGGATTTGTATCGATGGCAATGATCCTGCCAGCTTTTGCCTGACGAGCGCCTTGGATTACGGCAAGGCCAATGCCGCCGAGCCCAAAGACGGCGACAGAGTCACCAGATTGTACTTTAGCGGTATTGTGCACTGCACCGATGCCAGTAGTGACACCGCAGCCCAGTAGGCACACTTCTTCATGATTTGCTTCCGGGTGGATTTTTGCCAGTGATACTTCGGCTACCACTGTGTATTCGCTGAATGTGGAGCACCCCATATAATGATAAATAGGCTGCCCTTTGTAGGAAAAACGGGTTGTGCCATCCGGCATTACGCCTTTTCCTTGAGTTGCCCGCACAGCTACACACAGGTTGGTTTTTCCTGATTGGCAGAACAGGCACTCTCCGCATTCTGCGGTATAAAGAGGGATAACGTGGTCACCGGGTTTGACGCTAGTGACGCCTTCACCAACCTCAACGACGACGCCTGCGCCTTCATGTCCGAGTATGACAGGAAAAACGCCCTCTGGATCATTCCCTGATAGGGTGAAGGCATCTGTATGACACACACCGGTATGGCTGATTTTGACCAGTACTTCACCGGCTTGAGGTGGGGCTACATCGATTTCAACGACTTCAAGGGGGCGGCCCGGCCCGAATGCAACAGCGGCTTTTGATTTCATAAGCTCTCCTTCTGAATAGACAGTGCGACGCGTTTGTGAATACAGATTAATAAAGTCAATCGTATTGTCCGCGAAGATATCTTTGTAATAGTTTATTAAGAATATGATTTCGCATCTGTAGAAATGGTACAAAAATTCTAACATTAATACGTGTTTTTAAGATAATTTATCATAAATAATTGGGAAAACTATGATTTGTTATAGTTATAGAGGTACTCCAATTCTTCCTAAGGGTTAAATCTCTAGTTTTATCGGGTGTGTCGTAATTGAGGAGATAAGGTGTGAAATATAATTAATTTGTAAAAAGCCCTCGTAAATGGAGGGCAATATGTATTACGAAACATCGATCAAGCCGAGATCATTATTTAATGTCGTGCCACTAATAACATAACTCGCAGTCGATTGATTTCCTTTTTTGTATAAAAAAGTTTGACGAGCTTCATTATCATTTCCCCATACTACAGACACATGCATAAAAATCATTGCGCCATCAGAAACACCAAGATCGCCTGGGTCAGCAGTTTTTGTTGCTCCAAGATTAATATCATTACCTTTATTACTTAAATGCTTTTCACCGTCGCCATCCATATAACTAAATTGGATTCTAGCAATAAATCCGCCTGAGTTTTTAAGACTCATATTTCCAATTTATTATAATGCTATAACAGTCTCCTATTGATATTTTGAGAAAGATAACAATAACATTCTGTTATTCAAATACATAAAGTAGTTCAAGATGTGTTAGAGAAAAAATAAATCTTAACAAGTGAAAATAAATAACACATTAAAATCACTAGGGAAAATAATTATTATTTGTATTTTGGAGAAAACAAAAATCATTTTGATTAGCAAAAAAATAAGTAATTTTTTCGTTAAGTGTTTAATATAACCACTATTTTTTCTTTATAATGCCAATTTAATGAGATATTTTTTATATAATAATATTTTTTTTGATTGGGTAATAATTCCAATTGGTAGATTCACATAATAAGTACAACATCGTTAATCTGGGAGTAAACATGTTCGTATTTCCTTAAAGAATTTATTCGGTGTTTTCCCTCCCCTAATTTTTCGCGGGTGATGATTTAATCGGTTTGCCACAAATATTATTTCCTGATCAGAGATTTAATTAAAATCGGTTCCCTTTGGAAAGCATTGTCTGATTGGCTTAACAATTTTATGGCTGTGACTTTTTAAACCTAGACTGACAATTTTATGTATACTTAGTATATATTAATTGGGATTAATATGAACAAGAAAGAAGAATAGGAAATTAGAAGAAAGCTAAAAATATTGGTTTATGCTCAAGAGAACAATAATGTCAGTAAGACTTGCCGTTACCGGAGAATATATTGAGAATACTTTTTATCGTTGGAAAAGAGAGTATGCAGCAGGGGACAAAAAGGGCTAATTAATAGCAAACTGTTCCCCGAAAATCCAATTGTTCGTTTTGCTATGGCCCATAGGACACAAGATATTCAGCCAGTTGTGTATAAAAATAAGATCCATCTCACAGGTTACGCGGATGGTATAAAGATTTGGTTAAAAATAAACCTGGCTGTAGCAGTATGAGAATCAGCTAGTTAGTAAAAGTTTCTAAAGCTAAGACTTAAAACTGGCGTATTTCAAGGAGAGAGCGAATTCAATCCCTTTCCTTACACTCCCACAGCTACTGTTTGGACAAATTTGTTGAGCTGAACCTCCTACGCCCATCAATGTAAAAATATTTCGTTTTTTAACGTAAAAAAAGATACTATGCGCTTAAAAATACGTAATTTATTACGTAAATTCGATACTAAGTTAGCTAGGAAGCAAGCATGGTATATTTTGATACTGACTATTTTTATTCATTCCCCGCAGTGCGTGGCATCCAGGCTGGACGACCATTCTACATCGCCACCTGCCCGATGCGAATCATACCTAAGATTTTCAGTTTTGATGAGAATGAAGTGCCTCCTGAGTTACGAGCACAACGTATACTGAACAAAGCACGTATCCCTGAGATGGTTCGTTACTTGCTTGAAAATCCGAGGGACTATGTATTCTCGGCCTTAACTGCATCTATAGCTGTTGATGTACAGTTTGATGAATTTCCGAGGTCTAATAACCTCGGGACATTGCGTGTTCCCATGGAAGCACAGATTTTAATCAATGATGGACAGCACCGCCGTAAAGCGATTGAAGATGCATTGGAAGAGCGCCCTGAGTTAGGACAGGATAATATTCCGGTCCTGTTTTTTGTGGATGAAGGGCTTAAACGAAGCCAACAAATGTTTGCTGATCTAAATAAATACGCCATCAGACCAAGCCCTTCACTTTCAACACTTTACAATCACCGGGATATTAGCTCAAACCTAGCTCGTTATCTGGCAATGTCTGTAGAGCCTTTTATTGGATTAACAGAGCTGGAAAAGTCCAGCATAAGCACATTATCTAATAAATTATTTACATTAAGTAGCATTAAACAAGCTACCCGGGCTCTGTTAGGGCGAGACCCCAAAGATAGTGATATTGAAGAGAGCACCCGTATTGCGACTTTGTATTGGCAGACCATTTTTCAGGTTATGCCTGACTGGCAACTTGCTGCTAAAAAAGAGGTGTCTCCAGCACAGCTACGCCAGGAGTTTGTTCATGCGCATGGGATAGGCCTGCAAGCTCTGGGGTTATTGGGACGTAGTTTACTACTTGAAGCGTCGGAGGATTGGCAACAAAAAATCACCAGTCTTAAATTATTTGACTGGCGTAAAAGTAATCCCGAACTAATCAAGCGTGCGATGCAACACGGAAAGCTAAGTAAAACCAATACCGCTATTCAGCTAACCTGTAATGCGCTGAAAACTGCACTGTCACTTCCTCTTACTCCCGAAGAGCAAGAGCTCGAAGCTCAAATGGTTGTCTCATGAGTAAACTGATTCAGGCCCACGATCTGGGTGATTTCGAAGATTTTATTAACAACGAAAAATTTGCCGGACGACCTCTAGCAGAATATGTTTCCGAAGTGCAACGCATCTATTGTACAGACAAGCGTCCATGGGTAATTGGTTATAGCGGTGGGAAAGACTCCAGCGCAGTTATAACACTGGTTTATCTGGCATTGTTGGGGCTTCCATCAGAAATGCGCAATAAAGATGTTTTTGTTGTGTCATCCGATACACTGGTGGAAACACCTGTTGTAGTCGATTTGATCAAGAAAACTATGCAACAAATAGAGTCGGGAGCAAGACGAGATGGACTACCGATAACGCAACATCCAGTCACGCCAAAAACTAATGAAACATTCTGGGTTAACCTACTTGGTAAAGGCTATCCAGCACCGACTCGCAGTTTCCGTTGGTGTACTGAGCGTATGAAAATTAATCCAGTAAGTGATTTTATTAAGGAGAAAGTCAGCCAATTTGATGAGGTTATCGTTGTCTTGGGGTCTCGTAGTAGTGAGAGTGCATCGCGTGCACAGGTTATCGCAAAACACAAAATTGATGGTTCTCGCCTTGCTCGGCATACTACGTTGTCTAATGCATTCATCTATACGCCTATCGACATCTGGGATGTGGAAGATGTATGGAAATTACTGCGAGGCGCATACCGCTATGCGCCGGACGACATTGAAGAGTGGGAAAGCCCGTGGGGGGGGAACAATCGTCCTTTGTGGACTTTATACATGGATTCTTCCGCGCAGGGTGAGTGCCCCTTAGTGATTGATGATAGTACTCCTTCATGCGGGAACTCTCGCTTTGGCTGTTGGACATGCACAGTTGTAACAAAAGATAAAGCAATGGAAAGCCTAATCCAAAATGGAGAAGATTGGATGATGCCCTTGCTCAAATTCCGCGATTTATTGGCTTTTACTACCAATCCTGAGCAAAAGGATACTTTCCGCAACTATAAGCGTCGAACAGGTAAAGTTAGTTATCAGTACGCAAAGGAAGGTGAGGATTCTAGTGCGGAGCGCAAACATGTACCTGGGCCTTACTGGTTGAAATACCGGCAACAGTGGTTGAAAGAACTATTGGGAATTGAGCGTGATTTAAACGCTAAGGGATATCAAATTACCCTAATCACAGAACCTGAACTTCATGCCATTCGACAAGAATGGTTGAAAGATCCCAATGAGCCTGACTGGTACGATTCGCTACCGGGTATCTATCGCCATGTATATCAACGTGATTTAGATTGGGTTATTGATGACCAATCTCGTTTTGATGCCAGCGATGCTGATTTGTTGGTACAAATAGCACAGGGGTTTGATGTTGTGCCTGAGATGGTAATGAAGCTGATTGAGCTGGAAGTTTCAATGGAAGGGTTAAGCCGACGTCAGGGGATTTTTGATAAATTAGGCAACATTTTGAAGCAGGACTGGGGAAGCTTGGAAGAAATACAACAGAAGCAGGCAACATTACAGAAACGCAATGAACGTGATATTCATCAGGAAGAAGTACAAAAACTTGAGGCTGAACTTCAAGTTTTGCAGCGCAGAATTATAGCTGCTGGAGAATTATCTATGCACACTAATGAGGTAAAATAGAGTGTTAATTAAGCAATTGGTGCTGCATAATTTCCGGGTATTCAATGGTACTCATATTATCGATTTGGCTCCCAGAAAGCGTCCTAACGACAGTAATAATCGCCCTATTGTGTTGTTTGGCGGTTTAAATGGTGCAGGGAAAACATCAATCCTGACAGCTATCAGGTTAGCCTTGTATGGCCGACTGGCGTTTGGCTATGCGGCTCAGCAACAAGAATATATCGAACAGCTTAGTGCCTTGATTCATAAGGGGGCTGACTATATTCAAAACCCAGAAGATGCATCAGTAGAGCTGACTTTTACTTATAATAAAGGTGGTAAAGAAGCTGAATTTACTGTAACTCGTACATGGCAAAAAGGTAAAAAAGATCGCCTTGTTCTACAACAAGATGGAAATACGCTCAATGAGATGAATTACGAACAATGCCAAGGGTTTTTGAACGAATTAATCCCTCATGGTATTGCCGATCTTTTCTTTTTTGACGGAGAGAAAATTGCAGAATTGGCAGAAGATGAATCTGGCAACATCTTACGTACTGCCGTGCGCCGCCTGCTGGGGCTAGATCTCATTGCTAAACTTCGTAATGATTTAGTTATATTTGTAAAGCGTCAACAGTCCAATCAATTAGATGGTACTGAGCAACAGCAACTTATGGAATTGGAAACTCAAATTAAAGAGTTATCCCTCCGGACGGAAAAATATCTGGAAAATGCAGATTTTGTTAAGGCTCGTCTTGACTTACTAACCAAAGATATCACTCGATATGAAGGTTTGCTAAATGCACAAGGCGGTGCTTTCGCACAAACTAAGACACAGGAAAAACATAAAGTTGAAACATTGTTAAAAGAAAAAGATCGCCTTGAGAAAGTCTTACGTCAGGAATGCGACGGCTTGCTGCCCTATGCTTTAGCACCACGAATATTGTCTAGATTACTTAAACAAATTTCTGATGAAGCAAAAATCAAGCAGTCGAAGAGTTTCGAAAAAGAGCTTGTTAAGTTTCTGGCGCAACTTAAGCAAGATATTGCCTTACGATCCCGTACTACTAGTAAAATTGCCGTTGAAGCTATCACAGATAATCTGCACGATTACATGTCTGCCAAACCTAAAGGCGATTTATTGTTCGATATCTCTGAACGTGAAGCAGGCATGTTACAGCTGTCTATTGAACAAGGTAGCAAAAAGGCATGGAAAAGGTTTGATCTTTATAGAAACCAACTGGCCGATATTGAGCAGCAACTGGAACAAGCAGCGGCTAATATTGCCCGGGCACCAGAAGATGATCAATTGATTGATATTTTTCAGAAACTGCGCGAATTTGATCAGCAACGTGAAGCTCAACGTCAAAAATATTGTTCGTTACTGGAAGAAGCTAAAAGAACAAAACAGCAACAGCTGGATTATGTCCGTCGAGTACAAAAAGTACATGACACTGCCCGTGCTCAACATGGTCTTTCCAGTGCATTTAAAAATGCGCAAGAAACGATTAATTTACTTAATTGCTACAGTGACGTGTTGATACAAGCACGGGTAAAAACACTCACAAAAAACTTCGAAGTTGCTTATCAAAAACTAGCTCGTAAAGAGGACTTACAGCTTCATGCGTACATCAATTCCGATACCTTTGATGTCGAGTTAGTGGATGAGAATAAGTCAATGATTAACCGTAAATCTCTTTCTGCTGGTGAAAAACAAATCTATGCGATTGCAATCCTCGAAGCTCTGGCTAAAACGTCCGGACGAGACTTGCCTGTAATTATAGATACCCCACTTGGGCGTCTCGATTCTAAGCACAGGGACAAATTGATTAATCACTACGTCCCCTATGCCAGTCACCAAGTTGTGTTATTGTCCACCGATACAGAGGTTGATGAGCGTTATTTTGTCGATCAACTACGCGACGATATTTCTCATGCGTATGAGATCATATTTAATGTCCATACTAAATCATCTTCTCTAAAACCAGGCTATTTTTGGGAATTGACTAAGGAGGTTATCTGATGCTTCCTAATCGAATGCAGCTGAGCCGTCAAACTGAAGAACAACTTAAGCGGTTGAAAATTCATACTGGTTTAACACCCAATGTATCTGCTCGTCTGGCTTTTTTCCGTTCAGTGGAAGGGGAGTTCCGCTACTTTCCAGCAGGAGATAGTAAAAAATTAGACGGTACGTTAGTGCTAGATAAAATTACTTGGTTAGGTGAAACACTCCAAGTCACTGAGCTGGTGTTGAAAATGTTTTATCCTCATCTGGAACAGAAAGAGTTAATTAAGGCATGGGCCGCACACGTTGAGGATGGGATTGCTGCATTACGAAATTATCGTAGTCTAAAGGATTTTTCTCAGGGGATTTCTGCTTAAATGTAGTAAAAGTGCCTCTATCTGTATGGGTAGATGGTACTTTATTGCAACTTATTAATATCTGGCGGATTCGGCTAATATAAGTGCATTTTTCAGGAAAGGCGGTCAGTTGTAGTGGTCAACTAATTCCGGACAGTAAATTAGAGAGAGCTTCAGCTTTTGCCGGTGGCACACCCTCGTTGAACTGATGTGGCCGGCTCCAGTTGTCATAATCCATCAGGTAAAAACTCATATCCCGCTGGGCTTCGCTCTGGTCATATAACCGGTTACAGGCACCTATTCTGATTTCAAGCTTCTGAACAGCCTTTCCATTGGGGCATTATCCCAGCAATTGGCACGGCGGCTCATACTTTGCGTCATGCGATACGCCATAGCCTTTGCCGGAATGAACGGCTGGCATATTGGCTACCTTGGTCTGAATGGAACATCACGTTTTGCGGTCTGCCGCGTTGCTTGTATGCCATGTCCAGTGCTTTAACCACTAAATCCGCATCCGGCTTTGCCGATAATGCCCAGCTAACAACTCGACGACAGTATAAATCCTGTACCACAGCCAGATAATGCCAGCCGCCTTCTGCCCAGATATAGGTAATATCACCGCACCGGACGCTATCTGGTGCGCTAACGTCAAATTCCCTATTGAGATGATTCGGGATATCTAACCGTTCAATCCGGGCTGTTTTATAACGGTGTGGGCTAGGCTGCTTGCTGATTATCCCGGCTTCTTTCATCAGGCTCCTGACCTTGAAACGCCTCATCTGATACCCCAGAGCACGCATCATGCCCAGTAACGTTCTGCTGTCCGCTGAGTGGCGGCTTGCTTTAAATAACGCGTTGATTTTACTGCGCTGCTCTAACCGTTCAACATTAATCAGCCTGCTGCAATGCTTGTGTTCGTAATAACTGCTGGCGGCAACATCAAACACATCATAGACCAATTCCACCGCTTCATGCTCTCTTAACGGGTCTATCAGCGTGTATGTTCGAGTTCGTCCGACATCAAGAGAGGGGTAGCTTTTTTAGTATAGCTTTCTCCCGCTCCAACCGATTGACTCTGGCCTCCAGCTCTTGAATACGCTGCTGCTCTGGCGTCAGGGCTTTAGCCTTCGGTGTCACACCGCCTCGTTCTTGCTCAAGTTGCTTAACCCAGCGCCGCAGTACCGATTCACCCACACCAAGTGACTTAACGGTTTCTGCAAGGCGGTAGCCTTGGTCAAGTACCCAGGGCAAGAGCATGAATGTTCATTTCTTGCCCAATGCCTGAAAACCTGCAATTAAAACTTTATCCAAATACTCACTGCTCATATTGGCCATGTTTGCTTTGCGTCGCATGCTGGCTTTTACACTGGTTTCCGCACGTAGCATATTAAGCGAGAAGTGCCGCATACCCGCTAATATCTCAGCAGCATTGCCGCGACGAATGGCACATGCATCTTCATTCATTGATACGTCAAGCACCCAATGGGCGCGATTTTCAATACCCCAATGACCCCGTACCGCCTCCCTAAAACGGTCTAATTCAAGTTCGGCAGAGCTGATATAATAATGATAATCCAGTGATTCTTTTTTTCTCGCTTTATCAAGGCGATATCGTATTGCCACACCCATGCTTTTTAAGCCTTTCCATTCCGGAAATTGCGAGGCAAGTTCTCCCGCCGGTAATACATGATATTCACGTAATTCAATTCGCCCATGCCCTTGTTCTATACAGATATTTTCTGATTTTCTGGCGGCAGTGACTTGCGCTGACAGTGTTTGTTTAACCGCGCGATATAACATCTCCTGATTATTTTTTACGGCCAGCAGATAATCACCGCCCTGGGCGATAATTTTTTTAGCCATTTTAGTCTGGCATCCCATCGCATCAAGGGTGACCAAACAACTTTTGATGTCCAGTAAATCAAGTAACTTCGGGATCGCAGTGATTTCATTAGATTTTTTTTCAGTTTTTAACTGACCCATGACAACGCCATTGGTCGTAGCAAATGCGCTCACCATATGGATAGCCGATAATCGTTTATGCCAATGCCCAGTTCCCCGTAATGTCTTACCATCAATCGCGATGATTTCACCCTCGGTACGCTTGCTTACCGCCTGAGTCCAGCGAATAAAGCAGTGTTGAAACTGGACAGGGTCAAGGCGGGAAATGATGCGCGCAATTGTATCATGTACAGGTAAGCCGGTTTGAAAAAATCCCTTTTCCTGAAGCCAGTTGATGCGCATATTCCCAAAGTCTTCGATATCTTCCCAACCTTCAGCGCCCGTCAAGACGGCACACATTGTCAGAAAAAGCACATCAAACAGGGGATAGCTGATTTTGGCAGACTGGCGAGGATCGTTGATTTCACCGAAATGCTGAGAAAAAGCATCGAGTTCCATTAGGGTACTCCCGAAAAAAGGAGTATAAGATCACAACTGAATTCGTGGGTCAAATGGATTAATATTGATTAAATAACGTTCGTGATCTCACCCTGGTCAAGTACCAGACTGGCAGCATCACGCTTAAATTCTGTAGAAAACGTACGACGTTGTCTTGTCATTGAACACCTCTTTTAACTAACGTGGTAATCTTACCACCTAAATGGGTGTCCGGTTTTATTAGGCCACTACAGGTTGCTATACTTCAGCATCTTACTCTCCAAGGGAAAATGCATTATGAAATGCAAACAACTGGTTTGTGAAGAACAACATCGGATTTACGTTTTAAAAAAACAATAAATCCGTAAAAGATATCGCTATTTTGTTACAACATAGCTCTTTAACAACTCTCTACCAGGAATTAAAGCGAAATTCAGATATTGCAGGATATCAGCCTGTTGATGCACATCAAAAAGCATTAAGACGATGACACCACGCCGAAAGATTTTGCTAGTGCCAGAGTGCTGAAAAGCCTGGAAGATAATCTGTTTTCAGCTATCGACAAGCGTAATATCGCGGAGCTTAAAACTTGAGATTTACTTGCCCCTACCACGTCGGGGATACTGAAATAGCTGTTTTTTTACAGTAATGCAATCATGCGCTATGCCGTATAGAGTGGATTAATCGACTATAACCTGGCACAGGAAATGGCAAGTGTGGTTGCTATTGCTAAACGTATCACCGTCCTGCGTTAAGTTTCGAATGTTTCCCTAGGTTGTTGTAACGTATCGACAGTTATACTGGCAGGCCATTAACTTGCTTGGTCATTTGGTTCTCCTTGATAAGTGTTCATCAGCTTAAGTGAACTGAGTTTTGCTCGTTGGTCAGAAATCGATTTCGACACAGAATGTAGACTATTTTAGTGGAATGTGAATCCTTGTAAGGAATTACCGTGGGGCCAAGATGCATACTTGTCATCTAGTCCTGCTGAGTTGCCAGACTCTTGAGATGCTGCGTGAGATCCAGAGATTTAGTGGTAACTGAGAACTAGTTTTTATCGGTTATTATCCCCGTAACCTAATGAATGAGAACACGGCCAGCAAGGCTCTAAGGGCGATGGATTATGACACGATTAAAGTGATGTGTGGGCATGGTTTTAGAGCTATGGCTTATAGTGCTTTGATTGAGTCGGGATTGTGGTCTAAGGATGCGGTAGATAAGTCGTCAAGAGCATAACTTTGTGCGTGTGCATATATCCATAAGGTTGCATATTTGGAAGAGCGAATATTGATGCAGCAGTTGTGGGCGAATTATCTGGATGCGAGTAGATAGAGGACTATAGTCCGTTTGGTTTTATAAAACTTGGTGTAGGAACTGGCTGGCACCTGTTAACTTTTGATATAGTGATTGAATATGTAAATAATCTTGTACATAATCTCTAGTAAAAATCTACTGAAGCCTGCTGATCAAGAGCGATTGCAAGTTAGAGATATTATGTTTCAACTAAATTATAGGCTTTAGGAACTAAGATTTTGTACGTAATTGATTATTTTAAATGAGCGTACCTTATGAAAATAGAAAATAGAAGATAGAAGATAGAAGATAGAAGATAGAAGATAGAAGATAGAAGATAGAAGATAGAAGATAGAAGATAGAAAAGATAAAGTAATAAATTTATATAACGATATAAACTCCGGCGAGATTAATACACGTCCGGATTTTCAGCGAGGAGAGGTATGGTCTTCTACTAAGAAAAAAATGCTTATTGATACCATTTTAAGAAAGTGGCCAATTCCTCCAATACATTTAGTTAAGATTGATGATGCGACTTTTGAAGTTCTTGATGGGCAACAAAGGTTAACTGCTATAAGAGATTTTATTGATAATAAATTTTCTATAGATGGAAATATTCAGCCCTTAGACGATGAAATACAAGTATTACATGGTAAAAAATATAAGCAATTAAATGAAGATATAAAAAGAGAGTTCAACACTTATCGTTTTATTATCTATGAAATGATGGATTACACTGCTGGGGAGCCTGGTGAAATATTTCATAGATTAAATCAATCAGTGAAACTTACTTCGTCTGAGCAACGTAATTCTCTTTATGGTGAATTACGTAGCCAAACTGCTGACTTTGTTAATTTGATGCTGTCGCAGGGAGTAAATAAGGAGCTCCTTGGATTTACTAATTCAAGGTTAGCTTATAATGACTTAATTGCTAAGGTTGGTTATCTATTAGAACAGGAATCTTTGCGCTCTACATTAAATGATAAGATACTAAATTATAGATTCAGAGATGAGTCAGGGTTTGATGAAAATGTAATTGAGAAATTAAAATTTTCAATTTCTATTCTTGCTGAAATAAGAAAGGAATTAGATTATAATAATTTTGAAATCAATCTAACAAAAGCATCTTCCCTCAATTGGATTTATTTTATTTCAGATAATAAGGATAATTTAAATTGGTGTAAAGATGGTTTGTTTAGAGCATTTTTTAATCTAGAAAGAGCCAAGAATGCAGTAAAAAATAACGAGCCGATTCCATCAGAAATCAATGTTTTTTTTAACGCTAAAGAAAATAACTTAAAAGAACTCTTATTGATTTATATAGAAAGGTCTTCGTCAAGAGTTATGACTACGGCATCTATACTTATTAGAGATATAATTATTAGTTTCTCGCTGTTTAAATCTAATATAGACATCTTTGATGCTGAGGAGATAGAGGATCTTCAGAAACTTTCTGATAAAATAAATTCAGTAGAGTTTGATGTTAAAGAATTTATTGAGAATCTTTCTGATAAATGGAAGGTGTAGAATGCGCAGTGCTAAAGTAAATGATATTTGGCGTCATGTTGGTGAAGTCGAAAAGTATAAAACCAGAATAGTAGATATCGCTATAAGTAATCTATCAGGTTTTGAGGATATTAATATAACGCTTCAGAGTGCTATAACCGCTATTTGTGGCAAAAATGGTGTTGGTAAAACGACGCTGCTAAAATTCATTTATAATGCGCTAAAGAACCAGAAAAAATATCTACCAATAGGTAGATTTGGTAACTATGATTTCATTATAAATTTAAATTATAATAATAATAATTTTATAACCTTAACTGAAAAAAGCGAACATAAATTAGATAATGTCTATTATTTAGAGCCGAGTCAAGAATGTTCTAGGATATTAGAATATATAAAGAAAACTCGTAATTTTAATGAGATTATTGAAGGTGAAGGTGAGAATATTGCTTTTAATGATGATAGAGTGAAACCTGAAATTGAACGTATAATAGGTAAGCAATATGAAAAAATTGTTTTTCGGGAAATTACTGGTGTTATTGAAGATGATTATACATTTCCTTATTTTCAGGTGGAATTAAGTAATGGTATAAAATATTCAAATGTTGATATGGGGATGGGGGAATTTTCGGTTTTTTATATATTGTGGTTTATTCGTAATTGTGAAAGGAATTCAATTGTTTTTATTGAAGAACCAGAGAATTTTATCTCTGCAAATACGCAAACATATTTGATGGATAGAATCGCCGAGCAAGCAAATAGTAATAAACTATGGATTATGCTTTCTACTCATTCCGAACATATATTATCAAAAATTAGCATTGATAACACAAAAGTGCTTCAAAAACGACTCATTGATATAACTCATTTAGTTGAGCCAAGATATAGAGAGAAATATCTTACTGCTTTGGGATTGACACCTCAGCTTGATGGTGTAATATTTGTAGAAGATAATTTTTCTGCTGATTTTTTGAGTTTTCTTCTCTCAAAATTTGCTCCCGCATTTTTGAAAAGTCATAAGATATTGCCGATAAGATGTGACTCTAATATAGAAAAAATAGTTTTACATTATGAGCCTTTGCGTAAATTCTCTATAAGTTATATTGGGATATTTGATGCAGATCAGCAGAAGAAAATTTCCAAATATATTGGTAAGGATGTTTATGTTGGAGCTTTGCCAGGAAAAGAGGCTTGTCCACCCGAAATACTTGTTTGGGAAACATTGGTTAATAAACTAGATAATATTGCTTCACAATTGCAGATTGATCCGGATAGTATCCAATGTTCTGTAGTAAATAACAATACAGAGAATTATCACGATAGGTATCTTAATATTTCCAAAGAGCTCAATATATCTATTGCAGTATTATTGAGGGCGATTTTTGAACAATGGGTAAAAGACGAAGTTAATAGTAAGCTTTCTCATTTATTTATTTTGTCGTTGATAAATTATAATAAGAAACATACATCACGAATAAATAATGTTTCAGAGGACAGAATTTATTTAAATGTCGAGGGTGAGGATATTTATTTAGAAAAAAATAAAGTGATTAGACCTCCTGAATGTTCTTTGGTTATTGGGATGAATGTAAAATTTGGCCTTTATTTTGATAGCAATGGATTTATTGCTAAAATGACAGCAGATTAATCTGCTGTCAACGGTCTGAGAAGCCACTTATAGTGGCTTCTAGTATTATAAATCAAAAAAATTCCTATCTATTTCATAAAGTTCATAAGTACTGACCTTTGCTACACCCATACCATTTTGTACCAAATATTCACATAACTGTTCACCATCAATTAGAGTAATATTCATTCCTTGAGCTTTTTTTGCACTACTAATAGCTTGTTCTGTAAAACTTGATGATGAAAAAAACACTCCTTTATGTGCACCATTCTGATTCATAGAACCGATAAACTCACGGATCTCACTCGGAGGGACCTTCTTATTATTATATCTTTTTGCCTGAATATAAATTTTTTCCAGACCTAACTTATCTTCATTAATAATTCCATCAATTCCTTCATCCCCTGCACCACCAACAACTTTTCCCGCTTGAGACTCATGCCATCCATATCCCATTTTTAATAAAAGATTTACTACCAATTGTTCAAAAAAGGCAGGATCGGAAGAATTAATAGCATCGAGGAGTTGACTTTTAATACTATCTCTATGTTCAATATATTTGTTATGTATAATTTCTTCGGGCAATTGATCTTTTGTTATTTTTTCATTTTTAGCTGGCTCAACTTTAGATGGTTGTCTGCTCCATAAATCATACAATGGCTTAGATTGCCCAGAAGATTTAATCTCAACAAATATTTTTCGTGGAGAAGCGCTGGGAAAATCAATTCCATAACAATGTTTTCTGATTTCACCTCTGACTACAGCCACAGGATCTTTTGCACCAAAAGAGTAATAATTTTTGCTGATAATCCGATCGTAAATGTCTTTATGAGATAATGCTTTCCCATATTCACGTAAAACATTAATTATGGCCTCGATAATCGTCATTTAACTAACTCCCAAAATGCCTTATCCCGCATTTTTTTAACTTGCTTATCTCCATCAATATACAAGCTAAAATGTTTTTCAAGCTGACGTACCTGTCCCATCAGTGATTCTTGCTCGCTTTTATCATCAACGTTAAAAACGGCTTTGATATCAGTATTCTTGATCTCTGATACACGGTGGATTACCCAAGTCAGAATGTAAGAGGCGTAATTATTATCTCCCGTCTTAAAGTGAGTAATCTCTTGGGTTGATAAGATTGCTCCAACACCATATTCACGCCCTTCTTTCAGAATTTTGCGCAAGCTAGGGAAATCCTGCCTCATAAAGTTGTCAGCTTCATCTACTAGAACCATTTTTGTTAATTGACGGTAATCTCCTTGCACAACAGGCTTACCACGTTTTTGCATTTGGGCATAAAACAGATCTAATGTTAGTGCAACAACCAAGTTCTGTATTTCTGTCGGATACCCCGCAAGCTCAATAACAGTCACACCATCAACCAGATCATACAGACTGGTCATTTTCTGTGGGTTAGTTTCAAATATCTGGAAACCGGCAAGATTATAAAGAGCGGCATAGAGTGAATCCTCTTCCACTTTCTCCTGAGCCAGATAACATTGCCAGACGTCTTCAATTGTGGGGGCAACATTATTCCAGGTTGAACGATCATGTGCAATGATGCCTGCCGCCTCATAACAGTCCATAATTAGAGTGACAAGTTTCATGCGTTGTTTTACGCCAAGGTTATAAGCACGCCCCATGGTTTCAGAAAAGGCCATCGCAGTATGCCGTGGCAACATCGGCATATCACCAAACAATGACAACGGGTTATAAGGCAGTAAAGACAACTGGTATTTTTTTGCTCCTGTCGCAGCTAAAAACTCCTCATCGACATAGTCCGATTTGTAATCGAAGATAAGTAAACCAATCGGAGCTCCATTAACATTGTTCGCCTGATTACGTACAAGTTGCGTCACTAGCGATTTCGTGAACTGGGTTTTCCCTGTCCCCATAGTACCGATGATGCCAGTGTTAGTATTCATAAATTTAGCAGTGTTCGTTGGTTCCCAGTAAAACGGGATTTGACGAACAGCATCATGACCAAATAATACTTTGAGGGGCTCTTCGCTTATGACTGAAGTTACAACCGGCACCAATTGTTTATCCTTTGCTGGTTCGGAATCAGGACATTCTTCAATGAAAGAAACATTACTTTTTGCCTGAATTGTTTCCTGTGTTGTTACAGTATCATTGAGAGGTTTAAGTTGATATGTCTCTGGTACACGATAACGTTCAGCCAGAGGTTGTTCACTGCTACTTGCAGCAATAAGAGAAGGTAATAAAGAATAGGGAACTTCAATTTGTAGTATGTTATCTGACGTCTTTTTATAAGAGAGATCAAAGCAGCTGTCGTTATCTACGTGAGCAAGTATAAAACCATCCACATAGTCAGAAAGTTCACCCAGTTGATACTCCCCGGTTAACCACCATTCGCGTTGTTCCAGTAATGGAGACAGTTTATTATTCTCCAGTACACTATATAGGTGCAGTTTTTCTACTTGCATAAGCACCTGGCGGATAAACAACGCACGATAAAGTTGCGAGGCTAACGTCTGTGGCCCCAGAATATCTCTCTGCAAATAACGTTTTAGTTCACTGGCTTGCTGTCCTGCATAACTGTAGTCAGGTCTGGCACCCGTTTTTACCTCCAGTGGCAGAAGATAAAGCTTGCCATCTTTAAATCCAACAAATAGCACATCATCGGAGATAGCGCCTTTACGATAGCCATGCGACTGTCGGGAAAATTCACTTTCCTTCATTTTCAGACCCACATTACCGGAGACCCTAATCATTTCGGCTACTGAAAGAGGAACCCAGCAGATATCAGACTGACGTAACATCGATTGCACAAACTTGTATGCACCAATAATACCGTGTTTTTCTTTGCGTTCTTTTTCACCAGAACGCAACATTTTGAGCAGCCATTCACCATTGAAAGCGTTAAATTCAGCAAGCAAATGTTGGCTATCTACAGTAGAGTTTTGTCCTATCTGTTTTTCTGTTTCAAGCAGACGCAAAAAAAGGTCAACTTGTTTGGTTACAGTAACAGCATCATATCCTGCACAACTAGTGTACTGATCTGAGTAATGGATTAATACCACATCTTTCTGGCTGGTAAAGAAATCCAATGTTACTTTAGGGTCAATAATTGTTGTCCAAAGTGCACTGTTGTAAGAGCGAGTAAGTAATTTTTTAAAATTGCCACTCACAGCAAGTCCAATCCCCTGCCCAAGATACAGACTGTTGCTCTGACGTGCAGGTAGCCATAAGCACCCTAACAATCTGGCAAGACGTAACGCTATGTATGGTTTAGTGTTAACATGACGCAGACCAAAGGCGGTAAAATAAGCATCTTCCTGGGTTTCAGCCCCTTCGCCCGCAATTAAGCCACTACATAACACGCCACTTGAGGTGTCATCGATACTTACCGGGCGGCAATCTACAGGAGCTGTATTAGTAAAAAATGCCAGATGTGCATAAGCCAGGTTGTCGCTTTCCGGAGGCAGGGTAAATTTACTGAATGTCAGACGGCTACGCATCAAATCAATCAGCATATCGGCTTCAGCACGCCACGTACCACTGTTTAAACCAAGATCATTCTTGAGTTGTTCGTAACTGGCGCTTTCAGCAAAACGATCAAACTCGTTTGGCACCAGATAATCGTCATAACAGTTTACATGTACCGAGATAGCGTGTTCTTTTTCCTGTTTAAAATATTCAACTAGTCCCAGAAACACTTCTTTAGCTGAGCCTTGATTGATAGCATTAATAATCAGCGCGTTATTATTGGTGCTCTGGAATAACCGAGCATAAGCGTCAGTAAATTCGTTGAGCTTGTCTTTAACTAGACGTTTAACATAATCACGGCTCATTTGACGCTGTGGTACAACGTCAATCCAGAAACGATTATCAGCTACAGGCTGTAGCTGCGCGTATTCATATTCACTGTGATACACAAACGGCATTAAGCCAGATGCGACAAGACGCTCAAGAGTAATCTGTGGTAATGTGGCAAATGAAGTGGACGAATACTGTTCTGATTCAGCAACAATAGCTTCAGCCAGTTGCAGATGATAGGCCAAAACTAAAGGATGCAATGGCGAAAGGCGCTCATGGGTTTCACTATGATAAATCCCTAAATGCAACAACGATTTTTCTTGCATTGTTAGGGCTTTATTTAGCCCAATTTGCTTTAATGCTTTCTCAAAAGTATCCAGAACATGTTTAACCAATACTCGATAATCCTCCGACCATGAGACCAGACTCGGCAGTGAATTATGGCGTTGGTAATAGTCAAAAAGCTGTCTGTAAGCATTATGTAAATCGGGGTAGCTGGCGCGTATATCATCCAGAGCGAAGACATTGCTGTCCCTGCGTGCTCCCAGCAAATTTTGCTCAATCAATGATGATTCTATTTCCAGTAGGCGTTGACGGATGATGCCTACAACCTTATGTTCGGTATTTTCCAGAATTACACGTCGTTTAGCTTTATTGTATTCCGCATTTCCTTCCTCTTTAAACAGTTTGTTAAAACGGCTCTGATCAAAAAGTAAAGGTAAGGTTAATCCTTCTTCAGCTCCAGAACCTTCAATATTAAGCAGCAATTGGTCATCACCTGAAATCAGCGTAAACCGGACCAGATCACTTTGATTTGCCAGTGTTTCAAAATTTACTAATGCATATTGCTGGCAATTCACTTCATAGACATCTTCATTCAGGGAACAAACCTTTTCTCCAACTTCAGCTATACGCAACTGGTTATCTTCCAGTTGCAAAGTTAGTTGTCCTTTAGCAGGCTCAATGCGATAGCAATTCTTGATTTCATCAAGCCAAAATCGTCCTTTTTCCACCAGCAACAAGCGGAATTTATATTCTTCAGCCGAATTACCTCGATTAACTAATTCAAGGCTAAAAAAGCGTGGGTGTCCATTAAAAGGTATGAAAGCAATAATACGGGAAGATCGACCACCAACTCTGCTTGTGTGCCAAAATTGACTTTTTTTTAACTCATTATGATGTTTAATTTTAATGTTTTCATCACGGAGATCATTACCCAGAAAACTAAATTCCATTGCAACATGTGACTGTTCCGGTTGAACCTGTACCAGCAGACTGATTTCGCGCTTACCTGCTTTAGTTGAACTTTTAGATCGCTGCCAGATTTCGCCATTTTCAATAGTAGCTTTGTCAAAAATAAGTTTTTGCTCGGTATTTGCCTTTATCTCTTCCAGATAATCATAGTAATCAAGCAAACGCCAGTCATCATTATCGACAAAATGAGTTTGAATGAATTTTGAACTAAACTCGGTCAGGATGTTTTCCAGTTGTCCACTATAACGCTCAATACTATCCTCAATCTGACGATAGAGTTTTCGGTTATCATTAAGCCGAGCACGCAATTGTTTCTTGCTATAATTCAATAACAAATCGTCTTTGAATAATTTTAATTCAGAAAAATCCAAATTGCCGTCATCCAGTAAGCGATACAACGACGAAAACCCGAAAACTGTCGCTCCTTCCTCCAATACCATAGCAAGCTGATCTTCTAGCAAACAGCAGGATAACTCATATTTTTCACTATTAGATGAAATTAGTTTTTCAAGTTGACGACTGAAAGTAGATGGATACCAGATTGCATCTGGTGCAGCGACATCCTTTGTGCTGTTAATCAGCGTATCTAGCATGCTATTGTGAATAATCAACAGAGCCGTTTTATTAAAGACATCATCACGGCTTGCGACCTGATCGCGGAGATGAGAAATATAATTTTCTGTAAATGCTGGTGCTTCAGTACCATGTAACACAGGAATAAGTTGAATTCCGTTACATGGGATGCTGGTAATATACTCACCGGAAGTGAGTTCCAGTTGATGGCTGTTAGACAGCGAAACGAAAGCTTGCCAGAGTTTCAATGCATTGTCGGGATCGGGAGATTTAAACTGATAGCGTTCACCAGCTTGAATAATTGCGCTAACCCACTCAATAAATGTTTCCGCCAGATACGTTTCATACTGTTTTACGGACATATACGGCATCTCCACTATCACTCATTCTTTCTATATTTCCTATGCGCTCATAAAACGCAACCAGTGTTTGTACTGACTGATTATCCAGATAAAAACCACGTTGCTCAAAACCACGTAATAACTCATGAAGCCTGAGCCTTTTATTTTTGCCAATTGTGAGATTTGTCAGCAACAATAGCCGGTCCTGACTTAATACTAGTACCTTACCTGCTCTGCCACGTATCTGAATAAAATCATTACAAATCTGACTTTCCAGCTCATTGATATAGTTGCGATTCACCGATGCGCGATCCGATTTTTTATCCTGGAATTGTTCTAGTGCAACTGATAATAATTGTTTAAATGCGTCATCCAGGTTTTCTGCTTGTTCTCGATTAGAAAGTTCACGCTTACGAATAAAATCCTGTAAATAGTTATTAATTTCATGTAATACCTGAGGATCAGAATAGCTCAAGGCATCATGATACACCTGCCATAGTGGGCGTTTTTTCCCATCCTCCCATTGCAACACATCTAGTGCGGAAAGAATGGGAAACAGTTTTACACTTTTACTGGAAAAGAACTTATAACCATAACGACTAATTTTTTCTCTTTCTGAACTGGCTTTTTCTGTATCAAGAATGAAGAACAACGCCCTACTTTTAGGCAAGCCTTCCTGCCAGTGTTCCAGGTTTAGCGCGAGTTGTGCACACCAAGTAAATGCGTACAGACGTAAAGTATTGCTTAACTCTTGTAAAAGGTATTGGGGATATTCAGCCAAAAATGCTAAATCATCCTGGAAACAACTTACTAGATAGGGAAGATAGGTTTGTTCTTCGTCAAAGGGTTTTCCGAGAGGTCGTATTTTTTCGTTAAGCTTAGACAATATTTTCTGTTCTAAAAAATTCAACTTATCCTTTATGGGATATTGTAGACTAAAATCTCCCACCAGATTGGCAAAAAAAGTACCTAATCGTTTGTTTGCAACACTAGAATTGATCTTTCCTGCATTAGAAAATTGCGCGTGAAATAGTAAAAAAAGTGGAGATACTCGAAAAATATCTTGACTCGAAAAATACATGCGTTCCAGAATATTCCAGAAATCCGGTTCATCAAGTTGGGCGAGTAGGTGTACCTTGCAGTCATTGCGAAATTGATGAAAATCATACGCATCTATTTTTCTTTTCAGAGCATAGCTTAATACCAGTCCGGTGACAAATTCCCAATCGAAATCATTATTTTTATTACGAACTGGCAGATAACAACTATCTATCTGATTATTGCGTACCTTTGGCTTTAACGCGATAGGGTATTTTTTTTCATTGGTATGTATCATGCTACTCCATCCATACTGCTGACTGTAATCATATCGTCATCTGTTCTTACAGTATAAATTCGATGATTGCTGTCATAAAATCGAAGCTCTGTACTGGATTTTGCCTGTTCTGTCATCAACTCAACAATTTCATCCAGCAATACAATAGCATTTTTGTCGTATTTATTTGGTCGATAGCCATTATTCAGCTTTCCGAGCAATTCAAATAAATTAAGGCCGATACGGACAGGTAATAGTGAATTTGCTCCCACCTTCAAATGAACTTCAAAACAGGTAGGATGGACAGTATTTCTCTTTAAGATAGCACCCCAATCAGGTTTTAATGCCATCGGCGCTGTTATTTTTACCCCGTCATATTCCCCTAAAAAGAACTCCTCTTTTTGAGTGCTTAATTCTGGGGCTTTGCGATTAGCATAACGCTGAATCCCTGCAATCAATTCTGAAGCATAGAAACGATGTAATGTTTTTTTCTGCTCTGCCTCGGCTGTGTAATTTCTGTGCAAATGCCAAATCTGTGCATAACGTTCGAATGATTTTTCATCAAAGAAGAGATTAAATTGTTGGTGATAATTATTACCTAATGACTCATTACGAAATAACCAGAAAAGGCGAATAAGAGAGGATGCATTTGCATTATGACGTTCAAAATAAATATGCTGTTGTGCCAATACAGTCAAAAACTCATCCAAATCAGGATCATTTAACCCTAATTCATAGCGCAATATAAACTGATCAAGCTCATGTGTATGTAATCTTACAGGATCAAACCCTGAAATCTTTTTCACCAGCTCATTTTCTTCACTGCTAAAAAGATTATCAAATAAATAGCCTGGCCCCAGTAATAAATGGTGAAGTAAATCCAACAACGCACGAGTAGTAACAAACTGCTCTTTCATCAACCGGGATTTAAATAATTGAGTAATCAAAACATCCTGCACACCTGGCTTACTAAGCATTTTAAAGTTAGCAACAACCTGTAAATCATGTCCTGCTAATTCATCTTTCTGTGCAATAACATGAAAAAGATTTTTATCATCTTCTTTAGTTAAATTCTTAATCAGCGATTTGATAAAAGGGGAGTAATTTTTTGACTCATCAAACTGGAACTTAGGATAGTGTTCAAAATCAAAAAAACAGCATGAATTATTAACCCACGCTCCCCGTTCTCTTTGATTATCAGACAAATAAGCATCAATGATAGAACGAATGTCCTGGTGCTGCTCCGCACCTTCCATCGCATAATTGGCCAACATACCAGTATTGATGCCTAGTAATAAAGGGCGCTCCCCTGCCTTATGCTTATCAAACAACTCGTTCAGAGCATCAATTGCAGATTGTCGGGGGGAGAAGCTATGGGTTGCATCCAGATGGAAATCAAACTTCTGTTGATAATAGGGGGTAGTACGGCAACGAGTAAGAATTTCAGATTTACCATCACCACTGCTACCACAAAGAAAAATGATTTCACCTGATTTCGCTGTGTGCAGATATTGTTGTAGATCAACTTCAATCTCTTGTTTTACAAAGAGTTGATGCTTTAACTCGTCGAACACATCCTTTTGTCGATGAGTAATCGTCGCTACAGAAAATGAAGATGACTTAGCAAGTACACCTAACGCTTTACGTAATGTGATTGGACTCATAACTTCATGTTCTCTAAGGTAAGAATCAGATCATTCTATACAAGCTAGCCCCTGATCTCTATATGCTTATTTACTGATTTAGGTTAAAACTATACAGGTAATTTAGACACAAAAATCATCATTTATCATTAAATCATATTGTTATAGGCATATTTCTGTAATTGACCACGGATTCACGTTCATCAAAATCAAGTAAGGTCAGCGAGAATATGAGGGAATAAAGAAGAATTCAGTAGAGGTCAGTTGAACTAAAAATGGCGCACCCTACAGGATTCGAACCTGTGACCTACGGCTTAGAAGGGCGCCACCATATGATTTCTATCGCTTTCCTGCTATTTCAAAATATTTCATTCATATGATTTTAAACGAATTTATTATGTTGAATGATTTCACGCCATATCATAGTATTTCATCACTAAGACACCCGTTAGAGCACCTATTTTATGGCAGGAATATTATTCACTGATAGCAAAATCAAAGGCATCAAACCGAAGGATCAGGCTTACTATGTGTGGCAAGCGGCAGCAACACGAGGAACTGGTAGGCTGGGTATTAAGATCTATCCGTCCGGCCGTAAAGTGTTCGTGTATAAATACCATAAAGACGGCACTCGCAAGTTTTTAACATTGGGGGATTATCCTTCCCTATCATTAGCCGAAGCAACTGCAAAATCACAGGAAGCATCAGTTAATGTCTTTGCGCCTGAAGAAGTCGTCTTAGAGCACGCGACTATTAAACAACTCTTTGATGATTATATTGCAGATCAAAAGAAAAGGGGGAAACGTTCATATGAAAAGACAGAGAATAGGCTTAACCAAGTTTTAGCCAGCAAGCACATAAACCAAGATACACCCGTGAAAGATATTACCCCCGATCACATTAAACGGGTACTAGCCGAATTCATTTCACGCGGTGCTGTAGCTGGCTCGAATAAAGTACGAGCTAATTTACATGCCGTATTCAACTTTGGTCTGTTTGCTGACAATGATCCCGCAAAGCTTAATGAAAAAATTATCTATGGGTTAGATAGAAATCCCGTTGGGGTGGTTCCGCGTCAAGAAGGAGCAGATAAAGCATTAGACCGCTTTCTTTCTTGGGATGAACTTCACAATCTATTTGAACTTATTCAGGTACACCCTGCTGCATGTCCGATGAACCATGATTACGCGCAATTGCTTCTCTTGTGTATTTTCAGTGCTGGTCAACGCCCTTGGGAAATAATGACAAATACACGTGATAATTGGGATAAAAACAACAACACACTAACCGTTCCACCCCGCATTTCTAAAAATGGAGACTATCACGTAATACCATTAAGCGAATCAGCTATAAAAGTTTTAGACCGCCAAGAAAAGCAATATCCAGAATCATCTTTTCTTTTTCCTAGCAACACGAAAGAAGGCCATCTTCTGCCTGCCGAATATGCCAAGCAATTACGAAAATTTTGTTCACGTAATGATTTTGCAAGTTTTACACCCAGAGATATTCGACGAACATTTAAAACGCTTGCTGGGGAAATGGGGATAAGTTCGGAAATGAGGGATAGATTGCAGAATCACAAGAAACCCGGCGTTTCAACCAAACACTATGATCGCTACGACTATCTAAAAGAAAAGAAAGAAATCATTGAGCTGTGGGAAAGTAAGCTGCTATCGCTGTGAACAATAAGGGCCATTGCTGGCCCCTTTCCTTACTTCGGCACCTCTGGCCATTCCACATCAGGCGCTTGATTCACATCTACACGCGTAAGCAATACTCTGTACTTTTTCCATTCCAGCAAAGCGGCTTTCTCTGAGTCTGTAGCGACTTCTAAATCAACAGAGTCTTGTAGCAATGAGAGTGTTTCATTTGCTTGTTGTAACAGTGCTGCTTGTTGTTGCTTAGCTTCATTAATCTGATGGGATTTGAGAAGGTCTTTATCAACTACCCATTCTTTGCCGT
>NZ_CAWNXG010000015.1:0-112362 GCF_963878145.1 Photorhabdus sp. S10-54
ATTCCACAATGCCAGAGCGGTATTAACCACGAATTTAACTTAGCGATCAATATTTAGGATTGATGATCAACCGGGCATCTAAAATAGGGGATTGGTTAAGTTAGCAGCAAAAACAAGGGGTTATATTTTAAGGCAAAAAACAGGCCAATGTGATTATTTTGTGACAATATTGTATAAAAAACAGATTAATATTAATCATTTAATAACCAATACTAATAATTTCAAATTAATTTCATTTTTTGTGTCAATTATGTGATGCGTATCACGTTTATGATGTTTTATTTCAGGGTGAAATCACTGACAAAGTGATGATTGTCGTAAATTTGTGATGCAGTATTATCTTTTCTGATTAGGTTGGATGATGACTTTTAGCTCAGCCGCCAGACCGAAATTTATGGGCGCAAAGCAGGCACAAGGAAAAAACAAAACGGGCAAAGCCGATATCGCGCTGAGCCTAATTTAGTCACTTTACCGAGTAGAGCATCAGATCAAGGGTTTAAGCCCGGCAGAAAAATACCGGCTCCGACAGGAAAAAGCGATACTCATCTTGGCCGTTTTAATATGGCTCAGAATTGAATGATGATGCTCCGTTAAAATCTAAGATATTGAGGAGGTTAATGTGCGGTATATCCACCATCAACGAGGTGGTAACTACCGGTAATGAAAGACGCATTCTGAGATAATAGGAAGCAAGCTAGTGCAGCGACTTCATCTGGTGTTCCGAGGCGTTCGACAGGATGATGTTTGATCATTTTTTGGACTGCATCGGTGTCGATCCTAGACATCAATGGTGTGTCGATGCAGCCGGGCCCGACGGCGTTAATTCGGATCCCTTGTTTTGCATACTCCAGCGCAGCAGTTTTTGTCATGCCTAGCAATGCGTGTTTAGCTGCTACGTATGCAATTGAGTTGGCGAGACCAACACTACTTACGGCCGAGGCCATGTTAACAATCGCACCACCGCCAGAAGCCAACATCGCGGGAATCTCGTACTTCATTGAGTACAGCACACTGTGCAGATTGACGTTGATGACCTGATGCCAGTCATCCAACGGATAGTCCACGGTCCGATGAAACGAGCCGGCTATCCCTGCGTTGTTGACTGCCAGATGCAGCGCTCCGAAGGTCTCTACCGTTTGGGCCACTAAGCGCTCCACCGCGGACGCTTGGGTGACGTCAAGCTGAATGGCAATAGCCTTATCAAGGTCATTGGCGAGGGCTTGAGCCGCGTTGCCGTCAAGATCAGCCACAACAACTTTCGCGCCGTTTGCCGCTAGTCGGCGGCATATTGCAGCACCAATACCCATTGCACCGCCGGTAACGATTGCCACCTTATCGTTAAAATCTAAAGTCATATATTCTACTCCTATAAATGATACAAACTAAGTTCATACTATCCTTAAGCGTCGGTAGTATGAGCTTGGGATTGACGGCAAATAGTTTTTTCTTATTCTGCGGTATAGAACATCTTCTGTGGTATAGAATAAGGAATATACCCGTCATCTTTCAAGTTGCCTCTTTGTTGGCTGCACTCACTCACCCCAGTCACATCGTTATCTATGCTCCCGGGGATTCGCTCCCTTGCCGCCGCGATGCATCTTGAAATCCATAGGATATATATGTTTTCTGCGTCTGTGAATATCTTTCTATACCAGCCCGTGGCATATTCTGGTCTATTAGATAATCCAATGTTTTTAATAGGTTTAATAGGTGATAAAATTAGTTTTAGTTTACGTTGATCTTTTTTTATTTATTTTAAAGATATTATTTTGTTGTCGTAAGATAACGCTTAATAAATTATTCTTTCACTTAATATTATATTTTTTTATAAGTTGTTATATTGGATGATTTTGTAAATAATAAGTCGCATTTTGAATTAATATCATACCTGTTATTTAGAATGTATAGAGTGTTTTTCATAGGTTGTCAAAATAAAATTTTTATAATTGCCGCTAATTTTTTTGGTTTATGTTTAAAAGTATTTTATGTTTTCTAATAATTTTATTTGGTACTAATAGAGAGAAAATAAAATATAATGTTATTTAGCATTTATGCATAGTAAATGCAGATAATGGTTCTGCTTTTAATAATAAAGTTTAGTAAATTAAATGATATTATTTTAAAAATAGGAGAAAATGAAATTTCTGATTTGGAATGGTAAATTGATGGTAAAGATGATTTACATTATTTCAGCCACAAAGTAGTAAGTTTAAGCACCTAAATAGGAAGTTGGTAATCAGTTGTGGTGGAGATGTTTCTTTAATGCTAATATATTAAGAAATAATTAATTATTTGGCGATGGTGTTATCATTCGGTATGAATGGGTTATCGGTTTTTCCTATGTAAAAACAAGATTGAGGAAAGTGATAATCGCTATTGAATCGTTTTCACTTGAAAAGACTTTACTTGTTTCTCTAATCTAAGTAAATCATTGAGGTAGGGAACAATACGGTCAATTTGTTACAAATAATCTCAATAGGCAGGAGGGAGCTGAAATTTAAGAGCATTTAGATTATAGTCAATTTTCTTAACTGGATAGTTAATTTTATATTAAGTTATTGTCAGATTGTTCACCTCTTTTGTTGTTTTGGTTATCGGTTTACTCTGATTTTTGAAAATTAAACTCGGTCAAATCTTATTTTACATTTAAGTAGATAAATTTCTAGCGTTATTAATGAATAATTATTTATTTATTCGTTTTATCTATATGTAGTAGATTTAATTTATGCACTTTTTATTCGATTTTTATTCACATAAAGTGCATAAATTGTGCATAAAAATACTTTTTGGAATTTTGAACAAGATCAAAAAGTATTTTTTTTGTGTACAACTTGTGTTGACTTTGTTAAGTATGGGCAACAGTATCTGTCTAATGGCTGAGCAACTATGTTTTAGGAAATAGTCATGGGATTAATAAGAATAATATTAAATAGATCCTGTAATATTATTATTTTTAAGGCTTTTTAGGTTTCAGTTTGGTAAACCTTTTACTTGGCATACATTAAATAAGTTGTGTAAGTGTGAGACGAAAAATGATGCGGGGCATATTACTTTCTCTCATCCGTGTACTCTCTATTTTAAGGGGAAATGATCTATGTTAGAAAATATTCAGAGAAGTTGGTTTGAACACTATATGGTGCCCTGTTTCTCTCCTGCTAAGTTCATACCTGTTCGGGCCAAAGGTTCGAAAGTATGGGATCAAGATGGCAAGGAATATATCGATTTTGCCGGTGGAATTGCCGTTAATTCATTAGGGCATGCACATCCTGAATTAAAGGATGCGTTAATTTCTCAGATTGATAAAATATGGCATATAGGTAATGGTTACACCAATGAACCTGTCCTAAAATTAGCAAAAAGACTCGTGGAAAATACTTTTGCTGATAAAGCGTTTTTCTGTAATTCAGGGGCGGAGGCTAACGAAGCAGCATTAAAGTTAGCCAGAAAATATGCCGCTGATAAATATGGAAAAAATAAGAATGAGATTATTTCATTTAAAGACTCTTTTCATGGTAGAACATTATTTACCGTTACAGTAGGAGGGCAGCCAAAATATTCACAAGATTATGCCCCTCTCCCGCAAGAAATTACGCATCTTCCTTATAATAATTTAGCGGCGATCAGAGAACACATTTCTGAAAATACCTGTGCGGTTATTGTCGAACCTATTATCGGTGAGGGCGGTGTTATTCCCGCAGATCCTGCATTCTTGCAGGAATTACGTACCTTATGTGATCGTTTTCAAGCGCTGCTTATTTTTGATGAAATTCAAACTGGGGTGGGCCGTACAGGATACCTTTATGCTTATCAGGAATATGATGTTAAGCCTGATATTCTTACCAGTGCTAAAGGTCTCGGTGGCGGTTTTCCTATCGGCGTTATGTTAACAAAACAACATATTGCAGCAGTTTTTCAACCTGGAACGCACGGTACCACGTTTGGCGGTAATCCTCTGGCGGCGGCAGTTGCCAATAAGGTGCTTTCTATTGTTAATCAGGCGGAGCTGCTCACCGGCGTTTTGCAACGTCATGATTACTTCATGGATAAATTATCGAAACTGAATCAGCGTTACCAAATATTCAGTTGCTTGCGAGGTAAAGGGCTGCTTTTAGGTGCTGAATTGGATAAGGCTTGGCAAGGTAAGGCGAAGCAATTAACTAACTTGGCAGCAGAGGAGGGATTAATTGCTTTGATCGCGGGTCCAGATGTGTTGCGCTTTGCGCCAGCATTAAATATCGAATTTGCTGATATTGATGAAGGTCTGGTTCGTCTTGAAAGTGCCATCATGCGGTTTGTAGGTTAATAGTAAATTGAAGGTGACGTTATGATGCTTTTCCGAGCTGTCCGGCATAGTGACTTAAATGGGGTTCAGTCTTTATCTCAACGCGCGGGTATAGGTTTGACATCTTTTCCCAATAACCTGGAGCAATTACGCTCACGCATTGCACGTAGCGTTGATACTTTTGAGGGAAAACTGACCAGGGCTCAGCAGGGATTCCTTTTTGTGCTGGAAGATATCAGCGTGAATCGTGTGGCGGGTGTCAGTGCTATCGAAGTGGCGGTTGGGCTGGAGGAGCCGTTTTATAACTTTCGGGTACAAAAAACCATTCGTTCATCACGTGAATTGGGAATTTATAAAGCTATTGAAGCGTTGACTTTGGAACAAGATCAGACTGGTAACAGTGAATTGTGTACTTTGTTCCTTGATCCGGAATATCAGAAGGGAAGAAATGGGGTATTTCTCTCCAAAGCACGTTTTCTTTTTATCGCCGCATTTAGGGATATTTTTTCTAAAATTATATTCGCTGAAATGCGAGGGGTTGCAGATGAGCAAGGAAATTCCCCTTTCTGGAATTCACTGGGGCAACATTTTTTTGGCATTCCTTTTTCCCAGGCAGATTACTTAACCGGTATTGGGTCGAAAACCTTTATTGCCGAACTCATGCCCCTTCATCCTATTTATATCTCCTTATTATCTGCTGAGGCACAGAAGGTGATTGGGCAGGTCCATGAGAAAACAGTACCCGCGCGGGCAATTCTTGAAAAAGAAGGTCTTATTTATCAAGGTCATATCGATATTTTTGATGGCGGCGCTTTATTACAGGCTGAGATTGACCGGATACGTGCGGTAAAAGAGAGTCGTCTCGTTTCTGTCAGTAAAGCCGAATCAGTGACCAGAGATGATGGTGTTCCTTGTATCGTTGCCAATCAGCAGTTTAGTGAATTTCGAGCGCTTTTATTGAATGTGGCGTGTGACAGTAATGAACTTTTTTTAACAGCCGCAGAGATGGATGCACTTCGAGTAAGCGATGGGGATCAGGTGCGACGGGTTAGTCTCTTTCCAAAGGAAAATTAAGCATGAATTATAAAGCACATTACATTGGGGGAAGATGGATTGAGGGGCAGGGTGAGTCGATAACTAAATTTTCCCCAATAGATCAACAGATTCTGTGGCAAGCTAACAGCGCCGATGCTTCGCAAGTCAGAGCCGCTTGTCGTGCTGCCCGCGAAGCGTTTTATGGCTGGTCACATTTGCCCGCCAGTGAACGGATTAAGGTCGTTCAGACGTTTGCGGCTTTGCTGAATGAGGAGAAAGAGACGCTTGCTCGTGTTATCAGTCAGGAAACCAGTAAACCGTTATGGGAAACTCGGACTGAAATACAATCCATGATAGGTAAAGCGGCTATTTCTATCGAAGCGTGGGAACAGCGTACCGGTGAATCAGAAACGATTATGCCAGACGGCCGTGCCTTACTGCGTCACCGTCCTCACGGCGTGATGGCGGTTTTTGGTCCGTATAACTTTCCCGGACATTTGCCTAATGGTCATATTATTCCCGCGCTTATTGCGGGTAATACACTGGTGTTTAAACCGAGTGAATTGACACCGATGACTGCAGAAGAGACGGTGAAACTATGGGAAAAAGCCGGTTTGCCCGCAGGTGTGCTCAATCTGGTTCAGGGAGCACGCAATACCGGGACAGCATTGCTGGAGGATAAGCAGATTGATGGCGTGCTGTTTACGGGAAGTGCCAATACTGGCTTTCACTTTCACCGAGTGCTTAGCGGTCAGCCAGAGAAAATGTTGGCACTTGAAATGGGGGGAAACAATGCATTGATCGTCGATGCTTGCGACGATATTGATGCCGCTGTTTACACTATTGTGCAGTCAGCGTTTATCTCTGCTGGTCAACGTTGCACCTGTGCCCGTAGATTGTTGGTCAAAAATGGTGCGCACGGAGATGCGGTGATTAAGCGTCTGGTGGAGGTGACAGAGCGGATCATACCATCCCATTGGGATGCCCAACCTCAACCGTTCATTGGTGGAGTCATTTCTCTACAGGCGGTGCAGAATCTGTTGGAAGCGCAAGATCGGCTACAAAAACTGGGTGGTATCTCTTTGGTTTCGCTGGAGCAATGCCAGCCGCAATCAACGTTGTTGACCCCAGGGATTATTGATGTTAGCCAAGTCGCTGATGTTCCTGATGAGGAGTATTTCGGGCCGCTGCTCATGCTTATGCGTTATGACACATTTGATGAGGCGCTGGCAATTGCCAATAACACCCGATTCGGATTGGCTACCGGTTTAATTTCGCCGGATGCTGCTCTGTTCCAACGTCTGTCGGAAGATGCCAGAGCGGGCATTGTGAACTGGAATAAGCCGTTGACTGGGGCTTCCAGTAAAGCGCCTTTCGGTGGCATTGGTGCGTCAGGAAATTACCGACCTAGTGCTTATTATGCTGCTGATTACTGTGCCTGGCCGATGGCATCTCTGGTTGCCGACGAACTCACTTTACCTGAAACGCTTGCGCCGGGGCTTCATTTCCCTGAATAACCGTTTAACGGGATAGGTTTCAATTTATACAATTTTTCCAGAGGGATTTATGGCTGGTTTTGAAGCAAATTTTGATGGGTTGGTCGGCCTGACCCATCACTATGCGGGGCTTTCTGTGGGTAATAAGGCTTCGATTAATAATAAGGACAGCATATCTAACCCGCGTAAAGCCGCGCTGCAAGGGTTGATGAAAATGAAAGCGCTGGCTGATGAGGGGTTTATTCAAGGAGTGCTTCCTCCTCAACAACGCCCTAATATTCCAGCCTTGCGTAATTTAGGTTTTGTGGGCAGTGATGAGCAGATACTGCATAAAGCAGCCAAATATTCTCCGGTGTTATTATCAAAACTGAGTTCTGCTTCATCAATGTGGACCGCAAATGCGGCAACCGTGTCGCCTTCGGCGGATAGCGCTGATCAGCGAGTTCATTTCACGGTAGCTAATTTAAACAATAAATTGCACCGTTCGCTGGAAATAGAAACGACGGCAGCCGCGTTAAAAGCCACGTTTGCTGATCAAAACTATTTTGTCCATCATCACGCGCTTCCACAACATGAAGATTTTGGTGATGAAGGGGCAGCAAACCATAATCGCCTTGGCGGTGATTATGATACGCCGGGCGTGCAGGTGTTTGTCTATGGCCGTAGCGCATTTCGCGGCGGCCCGGCACCTAAACGTTATCCTGCCCGGCAAACATTGGAAGCCAGCGAAGCGATTGCGCGGTTGCATCAGCTTAATTCGGCACAAACCGTTTTTGTCCAGCAAAACCCGGTTGCTATTGATAGTGGGGTTTTTCACAACGATGTGATTGCGGTCAGCAACCGAAATGTCCTTTTTCACCATCAATACGCTTATCTTAATCAGTCTCAGGTTCTGACCGAAATTAAAGAGAAAATGGCAATATTGGGACAGAATTTTGTCACGATTGAGGTGCCTGCTGAGCAGATCAGCATCAAAGATGCGGTTGATTCTTATCTTTTTAATAGTCAGTTACTGAGTAAAACTGATGGGAAAATGGTGATCGTTGTTCCTGAAGAGTGCCGCCAACATTCCGCTGTCTGGGATTATTTGCAATCGCTGAGTGCACAAACCTCTTCGCCTATTAATGAAGTCCGTGTTTTTGATTTGCGGGAAAGTATGCGTAATGGCGGCGGCCCGGCCTGTTTGCGTCTGAGGGTGGTACTCAACGATGCTGAATTTCGTGCTGTTAATCCCGCAACATTGATGAATACACAACTTCACCAGCGCCTGACCAAATGGATAGCGCACCATTATCGTGATGAATTATGTGCTAGTGATCTGGCCGATCCCCAATTACTTCGCGAAGTTTATACCGCGCTGGATGAGCTTACGCAGATCCTGAATTTAGGATCGATCTATGAATTTCAGCGCTAAATTGGAGCAGATATGGATCTGTTAGCGTTATTGCTTGAAAAAAAACTTGCCGACCACCTGATATTTCCGGAAACAATAAATGCGCATTGGTTGGCAGAAGGGGTATTGCAACTGATTCTCCATGAAGGAAGAAATCGGTCTTTGGTGATTTCTGCCGGTATTCACGGTAATGAAACCGCGCCTATTGAAATATTGATTCAGTTACTTGTACAGTTGGCGGATGGCACGTTAACACTAAAAAATAACTTGTTGATCATCTTCGGTAATTTGCCTGCGATGCGTGCGAATCGACGTTATTTACATCATGATTTGAATCGCATGTTTGGTGGCCGTTACCTGAATTTTCCGCTAGGAAATGAGCGATCACGTGCGGCTGAACTTGAAGACGTTGTGAGTCGCTTTTTTGCTGAACCTTCGGTGTCGTCGGCAAATATTCGCTGGCATATTGATCTGCATACCGCTATACGCGCTTCTCACCATGAGCAATTTGCCTTGTTACCTGCTCAGAATCGCCCCTTTTCTGCTGAATTTATGCAATGGTTGCATGACAGCGATATTGATGCGCTGGTTTATCATCGTGAGAAAGCTGGGACTTTCAGCCATTTTCTGAGTGAAAAGTTTGGGGCGGATAGTTGTACAATGGAGATGGGTAAAGCAATGTCTTTTGGGGAAAATGATTTAACCAGATTTCAAAAAATTACGGATGCGCTTTATGGTTTAATGTCTTTATCGCCAATAACAGCACGCATTAAATCTGAGCTGAAACATTACCAGGTAATTAATTCCATTATTAAGAGTCACGACAGTTTTCAACTTCATATCCCCGCAGATACCTTGAACTTTACTGAATTGCCAGAAGGATTTGAAATCGCCAGCCAACATGATCGCCATTGGAAAATTAAATTTCCGGCGAAGTTTATTTTATTTCCTAATGCTGAGGTTGCTAATGGATTACGGGCAGGATTGTTACTTGCTTTAAATGAAAAAATAATTAAATAAATAAGACATTATTCCATTTTCTTCCTGAAGCCGTAAAAACTTCTTCTTCAGAAAGATTTAGCAGTCAACTGCTTCTTTAATGACGGACGGGTATTATCATGATAAAAAATAATAAAACTAAACAAAACCTTTCGGCAGAGAAATTTGCTGATACACAAACGCTTCATAGAGGGCTGAGTGCACGTCATATTCAATTGATTTCCATTGGTGGTGCTATTGGTACAGGTTTATTTATGGGGTCAGGAAAAACCATTGCTGTATCGGGTACATCGATCATTATTACCTATGCGATTGTTGGTTTTTTTGTCTATATGGTGATGCGGGCAATGGGAGAATTGCTGCTGACTAAACTGAATTATCGCTCTTTTGCTGATTTTGTATCGGATTATTTAGGTACCAAAGCCAGTTTTTTTCTCGGCTGGACTTATTGGATGAGTTGGATTGTCTCTTGTATTGCTGATGTTGTTGTATGTGGCGGCTACATTCAATATTGGTTTCCCGGTGTTTCTCTTTGGGTGCCCGCATTTATAACGCTAGGTTTACTGGGTACATGTAATCTTCTTTCTGTCCGCTTATTTGGTGAAACTGAATTCTGGTTCGCCATGATTAAGGTCATTGCGATTTTAGCGCTAATTATTATTGGTGTTGGTATGGTGATGGTAGGCTGGCAATCACCGGATGGTATGATCGCCTCTGTGAATAATTTGACTGATCCATCGGTATTTTTGCCAAATGGTATTTTTGGTTTTTTTGCTGGTTTTCAAATAGCGATTTTTTCTTTTACCGGTGTTGAGTTAGTTGGCACGATGACGGCAGAAACAAAAGATCCGGAAAAGATATTGCCGAAAGCAATTAATTATATCCCGATGAGAATTATGATTTTCTATATTTTCTCCATGTTGAGCATCATTGCCGTCACTTCTTGGGGACGGATCTCAGCTGAAACCAGCCCTTTTGTGACACTATTTGCCTTGGCGGGTCTGCCTGCCGCTGCCGCAGTGGTTAATTTTGTTGCATTAACGTCAGCAATGTCCTCTGCTAATAGTGGATTATATGCTTGTACACGTATGCTTTATGGCTTATCAACGGAAAAAAATGCACACCAGAAATTTAAAATTCTTTCTCGCAATACAGCGATTCCTGTACATAGTCTGATATTTTCTTGTTTCTGTATGGTGGTTGGTACGTCACTTTTGTTTATTGTACCGAATGTCATGCAGTTATTTACTATTGTATCAACCGTTGCTTCGATTATGGTGATTTATAGCTGGTGTGTGATTTTGGTTGCCTATTTGGTTTATCGTAAGAATTGCCCTGATGTGCATAAACGTTCAATATTTAAGATGCCTTTGGGGATGTTAATGACTTGGCTGACCCTGATTTTTTTCATCTTTACTATAGTGGTAATGGTTTTTGACCCAGATACCCTGGTCGCGCTCTGTGGCACGCCTTTATGGTTTATTATGTTAAGTATTTTATGGCGCGTAAAAAAGAGAAATGAGGCACAGGAAGAACAACGTTATCAGATATCAAAAGAGAGTTTTCGTTCATAGGCAGCTAACTGAGAAATAATAAATTGAAGCAGATAGAAAAATAGCTTCAATGGCGATCTCATATTAGCCGAAACGGCTCATTTGATTGTACGATATTCAACGGATGCCAAACAATTAACTCAGGTGATAATCAAATCGTTTGGCGGGCCGGGGCTTGCCTTTGCAGATATTTTAGTCAAAGTTGCGTTATTTCTTTTGATTTCACTCCCGATTGAGCCATTAGCTAAGCCGAATGGCTTGCACCTACAAAATGTTTAGCCATTTCGCTACCAAACAGGCTTTCATGTTACGTGATTTCTCTAGCGGAAGCGGTATCTGAGGTACGCAAAGAAACCTATGGCGAAGACTTGGGGCAGAACAACTGGTCCCCTGTTGACGAATTTAGAAAGTTTTCCCAATGGCTTCAATTGTCCGATCGCTCGCATGTGCTGGATATATGCAGTGGGTCCGGGGGACCTGTTCTTGGCTAGGACCGGTGGCTGTCGGATGACGGTGGTTGACATTCATCCTGATGGTCTTCTTACCGCCCGACAACTTGCGGCGGATTTTGGACTGGAAGACCGAAGTAACTTCGTCGATAGTGATGTTCGTCAACCTTTGCCATTTCCCGACGGTACCTTTGACGCGCTATGGTGCATCGACTCTGTAATTCATATTCCGGATCGGTTGGCCTTGTTGCGTGAGTGGTGCCGACTACTTAAGCCCGGAGGACGGTTTTTGTATACTGATCCTACTTTGGTAACAGGCATGCTTAGTAAAGACGAGATCGTGGTACGTGGTATGCCAGGTTATTTTCTCTACACTCCGATCGGATTGAACGAGCGTTTAATCAGCGAGGCGGGTCTTTGCCTCGAAAGGCAGGTGGATCTTACCCAAAGCGTTGTTGAGCTTAGTGAGCGCTGGCATGCCGGGCGCGAGAAGCGCAGGGAGCAATTCATTGCAATGGAGGGTGAAGAAATGTTTGAGCGGATGCAGAATTTCTTGTCCACCACACAGTTAGTCTCAATCGAAAGAAGGCTGTCGCGCGTGGCCTTTATTGGTTATCGCCCGTGATATCTTTTACCTCTTTGCCCTATTGGGCAGGGAGGTATCTTACACATTTTATCTGAATAATGGTGTTAACCTTCGGTCAGCTCTCAACTTCACTGTTTCTGGTTAGACAACACATCATGTCTGCTATTCTCCAGATTTCCTTAAATAAATAATTATTGGTCTTTATTGTCAATGGAGATTTTATGAATTATTGAGATATTATTGCAATGATGAAATAATATTATTTAGATTATTATGGAATAAAAATATAATGATTGTTTAATTGCATGTGTAATATGGTAATAATTCTCAGGTTGTCAATTATATAGGTGATTGAAATTATTTTATTTTTGTCTCTTTGCTATCTTATTCTGATGTTTAAATTAAAGTTTTATTAATTTTGTCTGAGTTTGTCTTTTTTGGTTTAGTAATCTACTTTTATTTAAGTTGGAAAATAATAATATAAACTCATTAGATCAAATGATTTATATTGTAATATTATTTTGTTGCTAAGTTTTTATTTATAGCAGGATTGTGAATTAAGTTATTATTTACGTTAAAGACTATGTGGGTATATTAATGATAATAATGAGGTTTATTCTCGTTTCATTGGATACCGAAATCATAATTTAAGCAAGGAGAAAAATATGAGTTTAAATAAAAAATCTTTCTTTATTTCCCCTTTTTTATTCGCTATGAGTCACGTTAGTATGGCATGTAATATTGATCCAACGGTGGGCAATATAATAAAAAGCTATGGGCTACAAGAAACTAAATTGATGTCTATGTATAAAAATTGCGAATTGGATGTGGTGAATACCGGAAATAGAATTATATTAATTAATAATAAATCCCAAAATAGGGATGAACGTGCAGAGATAGCGATATACTGGTATCGAGGAATGGGAATAGAGGAATATAAATTATTTGATAGTAATAACTTTAAAAGAGTTCCCTGTGCTAACATTCCGAATCGTTTTTGCGGAATTTCTCCTGAGTATACTTACGCCAAGAGCTATCCGATGAGAGAAGATAAAAAATTCGTTATAGAATTTAGTACAGTAGAACCTGGCTGGCTATATAATGAATTTACGATTAAACATAACTGCAAAATTGATGTTGAATCAAGAGGAGAATCATATGGGTTGGGTGGAATAGGCGCGTTGAAAAAAGATAAGTCAAATTGTCAGCCTAAAGGTTATAAGGTAGGGGATGAGTTTAATAAGTGGCTATCAGAAAAGCCAGCTAAAATAGAGGCTACAATTTCTTATGTGCAATTACCTATACCGAACTCATCCTTAATATCTGTTATATAATCATGTCATTATCGGCTTTAAACTCTCTTTTTAGCACCGAATGTCTGGCTGGCTTTGGTGCTTTTTCTTGATTACAGGAGGAACTCTATTAGGTGGAAAAGAAAATTTTCATTGTGAAATGTTTTTCAAAAGGCATATTGTCATGTAACTATTTGTTTTTTCTCTTATTTCATTACTGTATTTTTTTTCATATATTCTAATTAAATATTTTTTAATTTAATTATATTGGAATTTGTTTTTGTTTTTTACAGTTAGATAATCTACCTTATTTGCGACAGATAATAACAATGAAGATTAATATATTGATTAGTTTGTTATATATTGTCTGTAATAGTGTTTTTAAATCAACATATAATGATGAAATCTATTTTCATTTAATTAGATATTAAAAAAATAAAGCAAGGATAGAAATATGAGTTTTAATAAAAAGGTTTTCCTTATTTCCCCATTTTTATTAGCGATTAGTAGTTTTAGTATGGCATGTATGAAAGATCCGGAGAACATTAGAAATCAGGTAAAAGATACAATAACTGCAAATGGATTGGCAAAAACCAAAGTAATGTCTTTATACACAAATTGTGTTCTTAGAGTGAAAGACAACACACCAAATAAACTTACGCTAAAGAGTAGTAAAACCGCAAATAGTGATAATGAGGCAGAAAAATCGATGTACTGGTATCGAGGAATGGAGATAAAGGAATATCAAACATTTGATAAGAATAGGAACGAGAAAATTTCTTGCGTTCAAGAAAACAGTTTCTGTGGAATTGCGCCTCAATTCACTTACTCACAAAGTTATCTAACGAATAAAAAACCAGGTGTTGTTATTGAATTTAAGACGGAAAAGGCTGGCTGGTTATATAATGACTTTACAACTAAACATAAGTGTAAGACTAAAGCCGAAGGTGGAGGAACGTATGGGCTTGGTGTAACAGGAACATCGGCAAGTTGTGATTCTGCATATAAACAACGCGGAATAGGAAATATATTTAATGAGTGGTTATCAAAGAATAAAGTACAAGCCCAAGTCGCGTATGTATTATTAAAGAAACAGAAAAAATAAGCTTATTTGTGCTGAAACTATGCAATTATCAATCTTGAATATACGTAGATAAATATAAAGGTGAGGTGCCGCATATATGCGGCACGATTAATTTGTTTTTTGTAGTTCATTGTGTGCAGTTAGATAGTATAAGTGTTTTCATTGAAAAATATTTTACAATAGTTATAAATGATCATGTGGTTTTTTATAAATTTTATGGTCGAGTGTAATTGCAATCTTGTGAGGTTATTTAGATTGTTATGATATGAAAAATCAGTAGTTATTATGTTGTATATATAACATGTGAATGTTGATAAATTTTTTATTTTATATATTGTTGAAATTTTCTTTATTTATTTTATATGTTTAAGCAAGATATTTTTTTAATTTAATGATTTTGTAATTTGTGTTTTTTGATCTAATAATCTATACTTACTTTAGAAAGGAAATAATAACTAATTGAATTAAATGATTTATATTGTAATATTCTATTGTTATTAATTTCTTATTTATGCCTGAATTGTGATTTAAATTATTATTTATGTCTTAAATTATATTTCAACTTAATAATGATGAAATTTATTTTTGTTCCATTTAGTGCTAAAACCATAAATCAAGCAAGGAAAGAAATATGAATTTGAATAAAAAGGTTTTCTTTATTTCTCCATTTTTATTAGCGATTAGTAGTTTCAGTATGGCCTGTGAGAAAGATACGGAGGAAGTTAGAACTGCGGTAAAAAAAGTAATAAGAAGCAATGGCCTGCAAAATACTGAAGTGATGTCGCTGTATGAAAAGTGCGAACTTAGAGCGAAATTAAGCGGTTTTGAAAAGAGAAATGATGTTGAATTAAATAATACTTCCACTCATAATCAGGATGATGAGGCAGCAACAGCAAAGTATTGGTATAGAGGGATGGGCAAAAATGAATATATATCATTAGACAAAAGTGGATATAATGCAATCCCTTGTGTTAAAGAAGAAAGCTATTGTGGAATTGCACCTGAATATACTTATGCAAAAAAATTTCCGAAAGATAAAAATAAGGATGAAAAGCCAAAAATTACTATAGAATTCACTACAGAAGGAGCTGGTTGGTTATATAAAGAATTCAGTACACCAATAAAAGAAGGAGGACATGGGTGTAAAATTAAAGCGGAAGGTGGAGGGTCATATGGGCTTGGTAGAACAGGAACATCGGGTGATAAAGTGAGTAGCTGTAAGCCTGATAAATATAAGGTAGGTGATGAATTTAATCAATGGTTATCAGAAAAAAGAATACAACATAAAGTTGCTTATGTATTGTTACCGAAAAAGCCATAAAAATAAGGTTTAACCTCTGTTCTGTTACCATATAATTATCAACCTTAAATTTGTGCAGATAAATATAAAGTGCCGCAATATGCGGCACGATTAAATTGTTTTTTGCGGTTCATTACGTGCAGCCTGAACCAGAAAACCACTTCTGCTGCCATATTCAGGATGGTCATGTACAATGGTATCAATACGATGTAATAAACGATGTGGCAAGGTAATATTGATTCGTTCTGCTCTGCCATCGAATTTATCCATATTGATGTCGACTAAGATCCATTGACCATCAATATATTTGCCAATATTTTCAGCCAGATGTTCTTGCATCGTTTTGGCCTTAGGCAGCTCTGATTCATTTTGCGTTAATAATTCAAAATGTACCTCAATAGCACTTTTAGCATCTTGCCAGGCTTCTTCGAGTGTATCGCCAGCAAAATAACAGCCAGCTACATCAGGAAACCAGCCGCTTGCACTGCCGTCTGTGTCAACTTCGATAAGAGCGGGATATAACATGTTTTTTCTCCTGATTTGAGTGTTTCTGGTTACTTCATTTGGGAACACGATATTTAATAAGTTGGCATGATTTTCCAATCTTATATCTTTCCGGGGATAAAAAGAAAATAAAAGGGCCAAATCCAGTGAAGTACAGGATTCAGCCTTTATCAGTCATTAATCTGCTATGGAATAAGAAACGGTTACGCTTCACCCTGTGCTGATTGAATCGCAGTTAGTGCAACCGTGTAAACAATATCGTCTACCAAAGCGCCACGGGACAAATCGTTCACCGGCTTACGCATACCTTGCAGCATTGGTCCGATTGAAACCAGATCCGCAGAACGTTGTACCGCTTTGTAGGTGGTGTTGCCAGTGTTCAGATCAGGGAAGATGAACACGGTAGCTTGACCGGCAACCGGTGAGTTTGGTGCTTTGGATTTCGCCACGTCTGCCATAATAGCGGCGTCGTATTGCAATGGGCCATCAATGATCAGGTCTGGACGTTTTTCCTGTGCCAAACGGGTCGCTTCGCGAACTTTCTCAACATCACTGCCTGCACCGGAGTTGCCGGTAGAGTAGGAGATCATGGCAACACGCGGTTCAATACCGAATGCTTTAGCTGAATCCGCCGATTGAATGGCGATTTCAGACAGTTGTTCAGCAGTCGGATCTGGGTTGATTGCACAGTCTCCGTAAACCAGAACTTGTTCTGGCAATAGCATAAAGAATACGGATGATACCAGCGAGCTACCCGGTGCAGTTTTGATTAACTGCAATGGTGGACGGATTGTGTTTGCCGTGGTGTGTACCGCACCGGAAACCAAACCATCAACTTCGCCCTGTTCCAGCATCAACGTACCCAGAACAACGTTGTCTTCCAGTTGTTCACGCGCAACGACTTCGGTCATGCCTTTGTTTTTACGCAATTCAACCAGACGTGAGACATAACGCTCACGTACAGCAACTGGATCAACAATTTCAATACCTGCACCCAGTTCTACGCCTTGAGCCGCGGCAACACGACGGATCTCTTCTGGAGCACCCAATAGAACGCATTGCGCGATACCGCGATCAGCACAGATAGATGCTGCTTTCACAGTACGAGGTTCGTCACCTTCCGGCAGAACGACGCGTTTGCCCGCTTTGCGCGCCAGTTCGGTTAATTGATAACGGAATGCGGGTGGAGAGAGGCGGTGTGGGCGCTCAGAGTTTGCTGTCAGGGAGTCGATCCACTCTTTGTTGATATGGTGTGCGACGTAGTTTTGCAGTTTTTCGATGCGTTCACGGTCATCTGTCGGGACTTCCAAGCTGAAACTTTGCAGGCTCAGGGAAGTCTGCCAAGTGTTGGTATCAACCATAAAGACGGGTAGGCCAGTGCTGAAGGCACGTTCACACAATTGCTTAATCGGCTCGTCGATGGCATAGCCACCGGTCAGCAGAATTGCACCGATTTCAACCCCATTCATAGCCGCCAGACAGGCTGAAACCAGAACGTCTGGACGATCAGCCGAAGTGACCAGCAGAGAACCGGGACGGAAGTGCTCTAACATGTGTGGAATGCTGCGTGCACAGAAAGTCACAGATTTCACACGGCGGGTTTTGATTGCGCCTTCGTTGATAATACGGGCGTTGAGGTGTTTTGCCATATCAATTGCTCGGGTTGCAATCAGGTCAAAACTCCACGGAATGCAACCCAGGATTGGCAATGGGCTATTTTTGAACAGCGTGTTCGGATCAATGTTGGATACGATGGCTTTTGAGGATTCGTCAAAGATTTCTGACAGATCCGGACGGGTACGGCCTTGATCATCAACCGGCGCATTCAGTTTGTTAATAATAACACCGGTAATGTTCTGGTTTTTGCTGCCGCCAAATTCAGCACGAGCCAGTTCAACACGTTCTTTCAACTGCTTAGGGGAATCGTTACCTAGCGCCAATACGAATACGATTTCAGCGTTCAGGGTCTTGGCAATTTCATAGTTGAGAGACTGGGCGAATGAATGTTTGCGGGTTGGAACCAGACCTTCAATCAGAATGACTTCTGCGTTTTTGGTGTTTTCGTGGTAAAGAGCCACGATCTTTTCCATCAGCACATCTTTCTGATTGGTTGTCAGCAAAGATTCCACATGCGCCATGTCCAGCGGTTCAGCGGTCTTTATGCTGGAATGAGAGCGGATGATGATGGTGGTTTGATCTTGGGTGCCACAGCAACGGGGTTGGGCGATAGGTTTGAAAACACTCAGGCTGACGCCTTTTTGCTCCATTGAGCGGATTACACCTAAACTAACACTGGTCAAGCCGACGCTGGTGCTAGTAGGGATTAACATAATTGTACGGGACACGGAAACCTCTTTACGGTTGCTCGTTGGTCAAAAATAGTACCGCCAGCAGTGGCTGGCGGTTGGTAAAGTTACTACGCGGTCAGGCGCGCTGCATCTTGAGCGATCACCAATTCTTCATTGGTTGGGATCACTAAAGCAGGACGGCTGTTGTCAGTAGTGATAGCACCGGATTTACCGAAGCGGGCCGCCAGGTTACGGTCGTGATCGTATTCGAAACCTAACAGGGCCAGTTTTTTCATCACCTGTTCACGAACCAGTGCGGAGTTTTCACCAATCCCACCGGTAAAGATAATGGCATCCAAACGGCTTTCCATCAGTGCGGAATAAGCACCAACGTATTTAGCCAGACGGTGGCAGTAGACATCCATAGCGCGTTTAGCATCGGCTTTGGTTTCATAGTTATCTTCTATATAACGGCAATCACTGGTGACTTCGGTCAGACCTAGCAAGCCAGATTCTTTGGTCAACAGTTTGTTGATTTGTTCAACGCTCATGCCCAGTGAATCATGCAGATGGAAAATGATCGCTGGGTCGATGTCACCACTGCGGGTACCCATTACCAGACCTTCCAATGGTGTCAATCCCATAGAGGTGTCAACACACTGACCATTAACGATAGCCGAGATAGAGCCACCATTACCCAAGTGGCAGACGATAACATTCAGCTCTTCAACCGGTTTGTTGAGCGTTTTTGCGGCTTCACGGGAAACGAAGAAGTGGCTGGTTCCATGAGCGCCATAGCGACGAATGCCGTGCTCTTTATACAGGTTGTATGGCAGGGCATAGAGGTAAGCCTCTTCTGGCATGGTTTGATGGAAAGCGGTGTCGAATACGGCAACGTTTTTGTCAGCCAGGTGCGGGAATCCTTTTTTCGCTTCTTCAATGCCAATCAGGTGAGCAGGGTTATGCAATGGTGCGAATGGAACCGCATCTTTAATCCCTTGAATGACTTCATCATTGATGGTAACGGATGCCGTGAATTTTTCACCGCCGTGAACAATGCGGTGGCCGATTGCGGCGATTTGATCAGAAAGTTCTGGTTTTTCGACCAGAATCGTATTAACAATAAAGTTCAATGCTTCACTGTGGGCTGCACCAGCACCTAAAGCGGCTTCATGTTTTGCGCCATCCATTTTCCACTTAATGCGGGCTTCAGGCAGGTTAAAACATTCAGCTAGACCAGAAAGATATTCTTCACCGTTAGCAGGATCGATGATAGCAAATTTCAGAGAAGAGCTACCGCAATTGAGGACCAGTACCAGCTTACTTGACATGGAAGTACCTATATCGTGTTTGTCATTGAGTCTTACAGATAAGACATGTGATTAATAAAACGTCAATTACTCATCAGCGTAGAGCATATAGTGATGACATTAAATGATTAACATCATGCTAAGTGCAAAGAGCATGATGATAAGGTTTAAATTTTCAAAACCCCTTTTTTGTCTGCTCTGATGTTAAGGGATAGCGTGATTTGTTAACAAAATGAGCCTAAGTGCAGTAAAAAAGGTAAAATATGCCGCTTTGCTGCTGTGTATAACATAAAAGTGAATGTAGGATACCGATAGCTAGCAGCAAAGACAAAATATACTTAATCCTACAAAAAATATTTTATCAGTTACAATGTTTTTTTAAAAAATGTGTTTTTAATTGATTGAGGTCATGATGAGCGCAATACCTCCCACCAGTAACGGATGGCTGAGAAAGATGCAACTGGGACAGCAATACATGAAAACTTGGCCGATTGAGAAACAGTTGGCACCCATGTTTCCTGAAAATCGGATTATTAAGGCAACCCGCTTTGGTATCCGGTTTATGCCGCCGTTGGCTATTTTTACTCTGACGTGGCAAATCGCACTGGGTGGTCAGCTTGGTCCAGCGGTGGCGACGGCACTGTTCGCGTGTAGTTTACCGATGCAAGGGTTATGGTGGTTGGGGAAACGGGCATCAACCCCGTTACCCGCGGCATTGCTGAAATGGTTTCATGAAATCCGTGATAAATTTGCCGCAGCGGGTATCGCAATGGCACCTTTGCAGCAAACGCCAACTTATCAATCTCTCGCAGAACTGCTGAAACGCGCATTTAAACAACTCGATCGTTCGTTTCTTGATGATATTTGAACCAGGAGAAACCTGTTGCTAGATTATTGCAGTCAATGTACTGGAAAATCAGAGATGATGGTTCATGACGAAAAGTGGACACATTGTTGATCGCAACCGGGGATTTTCTTTTAATAAAATGGTCTACTAGCCAAGCTTTTGACACTAATATCTTCTTTTTTGTTGATAGAGGCCATTTTGAATAGCGAGCTCTTGTGGGTGTTGACCCTGCTACTGATAGCTATTGTTCTTTTTACTACCAATAAACTGCGCATGGATATTGTTGCATTATTGGTAATTATCGCGTTTGTCATGAGTGGAACGTTGACGCTCGGTGAAGCGACCAGCGGTTTTAGTGATCCCAATGTGTTGCTGATAGCTGCCTTGTTTGTTATTGGTGAAGGATTGGTAAGAACTGGCGTTGCTTATCAAATGGGGGATTGGCTGGTAAGAGCCGCCGGAAACAGTGAAACCAAAATGTTGGCATTACTGATGATGACTGTTGCAGGGCTTGGTGCTTTTATGAGCTCTACGGGGGTGGTCGCGATTTTCATTCCGGTGGTGCTCAGTGTTGCGGTAAGGATGAAAATTTCGCCGGGGCGGTTGATGATGCCCTTGAGTTTTGCCGGGCTTATCAGTGGCATGATGACATTGGTAGCGACGCCACCCAATATGGTGGTTAACAGTGAGTTGATACGGGAAGGGCTTCCCGGTTTTAAATTCTTCTCTATTACACCTATTGGTATTTTGATTCTGTTTGCCGGTATTGGTTATATGCTGATCGCTCGCCATTGGTTGGGCAATAATCAATCAGATAAAGGCCATGATAAATGGCATCGTCGTACTTTCCGTGACCTTATCCGCGACTATAAATTATCAGGTCGCGCACGTCGCCTGGCGATCCGCCCAGGTTCCCCGCTGATAGGTCTCTCTCTTGATGAGTCAAATTTGCGTGCTCGCTACGGGGCTAATGTCGTTGGTATCGAGCGTTGGCGGCGTTTCCGGCGCGTTATGGTCAGTGCGATGGGCAATACAGAATTGAGAGAACGGGATGTGTTGCTGGTTGATATGTCAGACAGTGAGGTGGATCTGCGTCAATTTTGCAGTGAGCAATTATTAGAACCGATGGTACTGCGCGGGGAGTATTTCTCTGAACAATCTCGTAACGTAGGTATGGCTGAAGTCTCTCTGATCCCGGAGTCGGATTTATTGGGTAAGTCACTGCGGGAAATAGGTTTTCGTACCTGCTATGGTTTGAATGTTGTTGGTATTCGACGTGATGGTGAATCGTTGTCGGGTAAACTGGTTGATGCGCCACTGCAACTTGGCGATATTTTGCTGGTTATTGGTGACTGGAAACTGATACGTATCCTGCAAACCAAAATGCGCGATTTTATTGTCCTTAATCTGCCGGTTGAGATCGAAGAGGTGGCTCCGGCAACGTCTCAAGCGCCACATGCGCTTTTTAGCTTGGCACTGATGGTAGCCATGATGCTTACCGATGAAGTACCCAATGTGATTGCCGCATTGATAGCTTGCCTGTTGATGGGAAAATTCCGTTGTATTGATATGGAAAGTGCGTACCGCTCTATTCATTGGCCCAGTATTATCCTGATTGTCGGGATGATGCCGTTTGCTCTGGCATTACAGAAAACGGGCGGGATTGAGCTGATTGTCCGTGGCTTGATGGATATTGCGGGTGATATGGGGCCGAGGGTGATGCTGGTATGTCTGTTTATACTTTGTGCCGTAATCGGCTTGTTTATTTCTAATACGGCAACGGCGGTATTAATGGCGCCGATAGCTATTGCTGCTGCACGTGAAATGGCAGTATCGCCCATGCCATTTGCCATGATTATTGGTGTGGCAGCTTCCGCCGCATTTATGACCCCGGTTTCGTCCCCAGTGAATACGCTGGTTCTTGGCCCCGGTGGTTATAAGTTTTCCGATTTTGTCCGTTTGGGCGTGCCATTTACCCTACTGGTGATGGTAATAAGTGTGCTGGTCATCCCTTGGTTGTTTCCATTTTAATGTGGAATATCAAGGCTAATTTCGTCCAATGACAGGCTGAATCCCGGTACAAAAACTTTCATAAAGTAATCCATCTCCTGGCTGTGACGATCAGCCAGGGTTTTTTCAAGTCGGGCTATCGCCAGATTGAATTCATGGTTACCTGCCGATAACTCTTCCAGACATTTGAGGTAAGCACACAGGGAATCGGCCTGTTTAATGATAAAAGTTTCTTCTGTTGTATGCTGGCTGTCATCTAGGATTGGACGGAAATCCTCTTGTAGCTCTGTTGGCAGCATTTCCAGTAATTTTTTCTGCGCGATTTTTTCTATTTTTTTGTATTCCCGTGCAATATGTGGATTGTGATATTTGACCGGAGTGGGTAAATCTCCGGTAATAACTTCGCTGGCATCGTGATACATAGCCAGCAACGCAATGCGTTCAGCATTCACATTGCCACCAAATTTGCGGTTTTTGATAATGGCTAAGGCGTGTGCGACAAAGGCCACTTGTAAGCTATGTTCCGATACATTTTCTGTACGTACATTACGCATCAGAGGCCAACGGTTAATCAGTTTCAAACGGGAAAGGTGGGCAAAAAAGTGGCTCATAATCATCTCTTACAGTAAATATTGTTTTTATTGTGAGCGGTGGATAGGGGTAAAGTAAACCTTAAAATCGTTTCTTGTTTTTATACCTTATTTTCATAGGGAAATCTGCTATTTATCTAAACGGGTATCCAGACTGTATAGCAAGGTTGATATGATTAATTTAAATTTATTATTAACTGGCAATGTTATAATCGTAATAGATATCTTTTTTAAAGGAAATTTATGTTTTTACTCCATTTTGCATACAGTTTATATACAAAAATTTCATATAATTTACAATAGTTTGTTATTCATCCAGGCGTTCTCTTTTATTAAGTTTAATAAATGCAATGTTTAATTCTTTTATATCTTGCTAATGCCTTATATAATCGCTGCAAAAATCGTCCATAAAAATAAAAAAATTAGTCTGTGTTACCGGTAAAAAATGAAAATTTATTGACCTTATTTTGCAGAGAGTGGTTATTGGATATCAATAAAGAGAGTTATGGACGTGGTTATCAAGGATTTCTATCTGACAGGTGAGGTTTTCACCAGTGAAGAAAAAGTGGGTAGGCGAGACTTATCGGAATAGAAGAAATAAGTTTTCGCCTATTCCGATAGAACGCATGGTATGAATAATGTCCGTTATCAGCGATATTTTTCTATACCCGTTATCCTTCAAGTTGCCTCTTTAGTTGGCTGCACTCGTTCACCCCGGTCACGCTCACCCCGGTCACATAGTTACCTATGCTCCCGGGGCTTCACTCCCTTGCCGTCGTGATGCATCTTGAAATCCATAGGGTATATAAACGGTTCTTATTTTTACTGATGATATTTGCCAATAAATCGGGCGAATTTCTGAATTGCCATCTCTAGTTCATCAAGCCTTGGTAGGGTCACGATGCGGAGATGGTCAGGTTCCGGCCAGTTAAATGCGGTTCCCTGCACTAACAAGACCTTCTCTTGTAATAAAAGGTCAAGCACCATCTTCTGGTCATCGTGAACATTAAAACGTTTCGCATCAATTTTTGGAAACATATATAAAGCGCCTTTAGGTTTCACGCAGGAAACGCCGGGGATTTGATTAATTAATTCCCATGCTCGGTTACGCTGCTCATACAAGCGGCCACCAGGTAAAATGAATTCACTGATACTTTGGTAACCGCCTAAAGCAGTTTGAATAGCGTGTTGCATTGGCACATTGGCACATAAACGCATTGATGCCAGCATCTCCAAGCCTTCAATGTAGCTCTTAGCGTGTTTCTTCGGGCCATTTAATACCATCCAGCCTTGACGAAAACCTGCAACCCGATATGTTTTGGATAATCCATTAAATGTTACCGTTAACAGATCAGGCGCGAGGGCAGCAATTGAATGATGTTCTGCATCGTCATATAAGATTTTGTCGTAAATTTCATCAGCAAAAATAATCAAATTGTGTTGCCGAGCTATTTCAACAACTTCCAATAGCAATTCTTTACTATATACAGCACCCGTTGGATTATTAGGGTTAATAATCACAATCCCACGTGTGCGGGGCGTAATTTTGTTGCGGATATCATTTAAGTCAGGGAACCAATCTGACCCTTCATCACACATATAATGTACGGCTTTGCCACTGGAAAGTGAAACTGCCGCAGTCCAGAGAGGATAATCAGGTGCGGGAACAAGCATTTCATCACCGGTATTCAGTAATGCTTGCATTGCCTGAACGATTAATTCAGAAACACCATTGCCGATATAAATATCTTCAACGGTCACGTCCATCATATTCCGGGCTTGATAATGTTGCATGATAGCTTTGCGTGCAGAATACAGACCTTTCGAATCTGAATAACCCTGTGCTGTTGGTAAGTTACGGATAACATCTACCAAGATTTCATCTGGTGCTTCAAAACCAAAGGGGGCTGGATTACCAATATTTAATTTGAGGACTTTATTGCCTTCTTCTTCAAGGCGTTTAGCTTCCTTGAGTACGGGGCCGCGGATATCATAACAAACATTATCCAATTTGCTGGATTTTTTAACTGCTAGCATAGAGAGTCTTACCTTATCTTGGTAAAAAAAGTCGCTTGGCATATAGCGTGTAACATTTAATGTACTCCTCCCTCTGAATGTTTTGAAGATGCATTGATATATTTGGTTAAAATGGTTGTTTTAGTAGGGGAGTTGTTATTTGAGTATCTTTTTATGTAAATTATGTCAGCGTTAAATCCTGAATTTACTGATGATATCAAATTTATAATCTGGATTGTTGTTGTTTTTTAGTGTGGAAATGGGGGTGTTTTTAGCGTGATAACGGCATGGCCGGGCCATTGTGGAGAGAAAGTGAGCATAGCGCAATTTGCCAATAAAAATTGTTGTGTTTGTATAATTTATTCTTATGTATAAGATTTGGCTTGAATTGGCAATTTGGAACTATATATTTTAGAAAGATCAAACAATATTTTTGATCATTTCTGGAAACTAGTTGTAAATTTATCTGAATAGGATTATTAAACATTAGTGATATTGTAGATTTTTACTTTATATTTAGTTTTTCTGATATAACTTATGTTATTCTTTGACGTGAGTCAGAAAACAAAATAACCAAACTAGAAATCACATATAGGGTGTTGTAAATAGGGATTGTCCTCAATTTTATTTAGGAATCCGAGTAACTTTTGCTAAGAAGAGGAGAAAATAAAACCCGCAATGGGTTCAATAGGTAAAAAAACAGCAGTAAATCTTTGCCCTATTTAATAGAGTAGAGTACTGTCTAAGCGATGTTAATTTAATTTGATAGTGCTTACGTAAAAACACCAGGTTAGTTAGTAATTAAAATCAAAAAAAAGTGATGAATAAACAATGATAAATGCAAATCGTCCGATAATGAATCTCGATCTCGATCTGCTAAGAACTTTTGTTGCTGTTGCTGATTTAAATACTTTTGCAGCAGCAGCAGCAGCAGTATGCAGAACGCAATCGGCTGTAAGTCAGCAAATGCAACGTTTGGAGCAGTTGGTGGGCAGAGAGTTGTTTGCCCGTCATGGCCGTAATAAGCTTCTTACAGAGCATGGTCTTCAACTTCTTGGTTATGCAAGACAAATTCTGCGCGCTAACGATGATGCCAGCGCATCATTAACCTATAGCGATGCAGAAGGTGAACTAAGAATCGGTGCATCCGATGATACGGTGGATACACTGCTCCCTTTTTTGTTAAATCGCATCGCTTCCGTTTATCCACGGATGGCAATAGACGTCCGGATAAAGCGTACTCAGTTTATTGAAAGTATGCTGGATAGCCATGAGATCGATTTGGCGCTCACAACCGCAAAAATCAGTCATCATCCAAGGACTGTTCTGCGTTCAACACCAGTATTATGGCATTGTGCTCCTGATTTCCAGCTACAGTCAAATGAACCTGTGCCACTGGTTGTGATGGATGAAACCAACCCATTCCGTCAGTTAGCGTTGGATACGCTGGATGAGGTGGGAGTATCGTGGCGGATTGCTTATGAAGCCGCTTCTCTGTCGGCAGTTCGCACGGCAGTGAATGCAGAAGTCGGTATTACTGCTCGTCCTTTGGAAATGCAAAATGCTGATCTGCGTATTTTAGGGGAGAGTGAAGGGCTTCCTCGTTTACCTGAAACCCAGTTCTCTCTGTATAGACATAGTAATGAACAAAATGAATCTGTTCTTACGGTTTTTAGTGCAATAGAGAATAAGAAAACGCCATACGTGGTAACGAGTGTTTCTGAGGAACTTCCTGATGATGACGATATTATTGATGAGTAATATCTGAAACACTTCCCTTTGCTAATACCTCCATTATGGATGGAAGGAGGTATTAGCTCCTCGAATATATTTATAAGTAATCATCAACTAAATTCACCTTATTCTGTTGTTATCGTAATCATTAAATATACGGTAGCATTTTTCTTAACACCCCCTGATTTGGTTAACAAATTGTTATATTGTTAACAAGGTAATAATTTGCTGAATTGATAAAATAAGTATTTCTGTAGTGAACGGGAACTTTTCTCGTCGCGAATGGATAAAAAATATAATTTCTTCAGATTTGAATGAATTATCATCAGTAGTAAAATTTTTTTCTGTCAAATTGTGTACTTGATCAAAGAAATACTCCCTATGTAGCAGTGGAAAGGCAGGTTTTTCCTGAGATAATGATGTGGTAAAAGCGAATTATCGGTTAAACTAGTTGCCGCCACTGTTCGCATGCCAGTTGACTGACACGTTTTAGCAGTGCGGCAGCACGATTCGTTAAGACTAAGTTTGTTGTTTGTAAATAAATGTTAGATTAATTTTGTCATAACAGACAAAATATTGTTGAGAGGAGTAAAAACCAAGAAGATTCACTCCATCAATCATTGATTAACAGTGTTTCAGATTTGGTTGTTACCCCTTCCCTTGAATCGATGTGGTGCAACACTGCCAGACAAAAGAGCAGACACTTTTGACACCACTTTTGATGAGTAAGCAATGAGTATGTCAACATCCACTGAACTCTTTGCCCATCACTGGGCATTCGCGGTATTTCTTTTAGGTGCTTTCGGTCTGTGTGCTTTGATGCTGTTAGGGGCATTTTTCTTGGGCGGAAGAGCGAAAGCCCGGGCAAAACATGTCCCTTATGAATCTGGTATTGATTCTGTCGGTAGTGCTCGTCTCCGTATGTCGGCCAAGTTCTATCTGGTCGCTATGTTCTTTGTCATCTTCGATGTTGAAGCTCTGTTTTTATATGCATGGTCAGTCTCTATCAAAGAGAGTGGCTGGTTAGGCTTTATCGAAGCAAGCATTTTCATTTTGGTGTTACTTGCAGGCTTGTTTTATCTGGTGCGTATTGGGGCGCTGAATTGGACGCCATCTCGTTCAAGCCGCCAGGTAAGTAAACCAAGTGTTGTGATTAACATTAACAATAGTCATCCGCAGTAATAGCGAGGCATTTAAAGATGGATTATACGCTCACCCGCATAGATCCGAACGGTGAGAATGACCGTTATCCCCTGCAAAAACAGGAAATTGTCGCAGACCCATTGGAGCAGCATGTTCACCGTAGTGTTTACATGGGCAAACTGGAGCATGCTCTGCATGATATGGTGAATTGGGGACGTAAAAACTCCCTGTGGCCCTACAACTTTGGTCTTTCCTGCTGTTATGTGGAAATGGCGACATCATTTACCGCTGTTCATGATGTCGCTCGTTTTGGCGCTGAAGTTTTACGTGCATCACCCCGCCAAGCGGATTTTATGGTGGTCGCTGGAACCTGTTTTACCAAAATGGCGCCGGTTATTCAGCGCCTGTATGACCAGATGCTTGAGCCGAAGTGGGTTATCTCTATGGGAGCTTGTGCCAACTCTGGCGGTATGTACGATATTTACTCTGTCGTTCAAGGTGTCGATAAGTTTATCCCTGTTGATGTTTATATTCCTGGCTGTCCTCCCCGTCCTGAAGCTTATATGCAAGCTCTGTTGTTGTTACAAGAGTCAATCGGCAAAGAGCGTCGTCCGTTGTCTTGGGTAGTGGGAGAGCAAGGGGTTTACCGTGCCAATATGCAGTCAGAAAGAGAACGTAAGCACGGGGAACGTATCGCAGTGAAAAATCTGCGTACGCCAGACGAAGTTTAAGAATTTGTCTTTAGACAGTAGGCATTACTAAAGTAGCCTAATGAATGTAACCAGAGCAATGTGTTGCGATACTAATCCTGATCAAAACGAACACTGATCAAAGCGTTGTGGTGAAAAATGATGATAGATCAGATAGCGCAAGAAAGCGCCCGGCCTGCGTGGCAAACTCATGATCATCTTGATGATCCGGTCATGAGTGAGCTGCGTAACCACTTTGGCCCGGATGCCTTTACTGTTCAGCCAACCCGTACAGGTATACCCGTTGTCTGGGTGAAGCGTGAACAATTACTGGAAGTAATGACTTTCCTGAAGAAGCTGCCTAAACCTTATGTCATGTTATTTGATTTGCATGGCATGGATGAACGCCAGCGTACTTATCGCCAGGGTCTGCCAGAGGCAGATTTTTCTGTGTTTTATCACCTGCTTTCTATTGAGCGTAACCGCGATATCATGTTGAAGGTTGCCCTCAGTGAAAAAGACCTGAATCTCCCGACTGCAACTCCTCTGTTCCCAAATGCCAACTGGTATGAGCGTGAAACATGGGAAATGTTTGGTATTGTCTTTAACGGCCATCCAAATCTGCGCCGCATTATGTTGCCGCCGACTTGGGAAGGGCATCCGTTGCGGAAGGATTATCCTGCTCGTGCGACAGAATTTGATCCTTTCGAATTGACCAGACAGAAAGAAGATCTGGAAATGGAAGCACTGACTTTCAAACCAGAAGAGTGGGGAATGAAGCGGGGTACCGAGAATGAGGACTTTATGTTCCTTAACCTTGGTCCTAACCATCCCTCTTCTCATGGGGCATTTCGTATCATTCTGCAACTGGATGGTGAAGAGATTGTTGATTGTGTCCCGGATATTGGTTATCACCATCGTGGCGCGGAGAAGATGGGAGAGCGACAATCTTGGCACAGTTATATTCCCTATACAGACCGTATTGAATACTTAGGCGGTTGTGTTAACGAAATGCCTTATGTGCTGGCGGTGGAGAAACTGGCGGGAATTGACGTGCCTGACCGGGTAAAAACCATTCGCGTTATGTTGTCGGAATTGTTCCGCATTAACAGCCACCTACTCTACATCTCGACTTTCATTCAGGACGTTGGCGGGATGACACCGGTGTTCTTCGCCTTTACTGACCGTCAGAAAGTGTATGATCTGGTGGAGGCGATTACCGGTTTCCGTATGCACCCAGCGTGGTTCCGCATTGGCGGCGTTGCTCATGATTTGCCGCGTGGTTGGGATAGATTATTGCGCGATTTCCTCAACTGGATGCCCAAACGTCTTGATTCCTACGTGAAAGTGGCGCTGAAAAACAGCATCCTGAAAGGCCGTTCTATTGGAGTTGCTGCTTATAATTCCAAACAAGCTCTTGAATGGGGCACCACTGGAGCGGGTTTGCGGGCAACGGGTATCGCGTTTGATGTGCGTAAATGGCGTCCATACTCCGGCTATGAAAATTTCGATTTCGACGTGCCGATTGGTAATAACGGCGACTGTTATGACCGCGTGATGTTGAAAGTGGAAGAAGTGCGTCAGAGCTTGCGAATCTTGAAACAGTGTCTGAATAATATGCCTGAAGGTCCATTCAAAGCAGATCATCCACTGACGACGCCACCACCGAAAGAGCGTACTTTGCAGCATATTGAGACTATGATTAACCACTTTTTGCAAGTGTCATGGGGACCGGTAATGCCAGCAAATGAATCTTTCCAAATGATTGAGGCCACTAAGGGCATCAACAGCTATTATCTCACCAGCGACGGCAGTACTGTCAGTTACCGTACCCGCGTCCGTACACCGAGTTATCCGCATTTGCAGCAGATCCCATCGGTAATTCGCGGTAGCTTAGTTTCTGACCTGATCGTGTATCTGGGCAGTATTGATTTTGTTATGTCTGATGTGGATCGCTAACTATGCAAAGTGAAATTAACGCGAGTGCTCAACAAGCGCGCCTTGATGTGGTTAACGTAGCAGAGTCTCAGGCAAAAGCAGATTTTGTGCTGAGCACCGAAGAGCACGATGCTATTGAGCATGAAAAACACCACTACGAAGATCCGCGTGCCGCTTCGATAGAAGCATTGAAAATCGTACAGAAGCATCGTGGTTGGGTACCGGATGGCGCTATTTACGCGATTGCTGATGTGCTTGGTATTCCCGCTAGTGATGTGGAAGGTGTGGCAACATTCTACAGCCAGATTTACCGTCAACCTGTGGGCCGCCATATTATTCGTTATTGTGACAGCGTGGTTTGTCATATTACCGGTTATCAAGATGTTCAGGCTGCAATTGAAAAACATCTAAATATCTGTCCGGGACAGACGACGAAAGATGGGCGTTTTACGCTGTTGCCAACCTGTTGTCTGGGTAACTGTGACAAAGGCCCGACGATGATGATCGATGACGATACGCACAGTTCTGTCAGACCTGAAGAGATTGAAAAGTTACTGGAGCAGTATCCATGACAGCATATTCAGGAATAAAAGAAATTATTCGTACTGAGGAAAACCATCCTCTTACTTGGCGATTGCGTGATGACAAACAACCGGTATGGTTGGATGAGTACCGTAGCAAAAATGGTTATCGAGGTGCTGAGAAAGCACTGAAAAGCATGTCCCCAAATGAAGTGGTTTCTCTGGTAAAAGACGCCGGGCTGAAAGGCCGTGGCGGTGCAGGTTTCTCTACTGGTTTGAAGTGGAGCCTGATGCCAAAAGATGAAAGCATGAATATCCGTTATCTGCTATGTAACGCAGATGAAATGGAGCCAGGTACCTACAAAGATCGCTTGCTGATGGAGCAACTTCCTCATTTGCTGGTGGAAGGGATGTTGATCAGTGCATTTGCCCTGAAAGCTTATCGTGGCTATATCTTCCTGCGTGGTGAATATGTGGAAGCGGCTGTGCATCTGCGTAAAGCCATCGAAGAAGCTAAGGCTGCGGGTTTGTTGGGTAAAGACATTATGGGCAGCGGCTTTGATTTTGAGTTGTTTGTTCATACCGGCGCGGGGCGTTATATCTGTGGTGAAGAGACCGCACTGATTAACTCATTGGAAGGTCGCCGAGCGAATCCTCGTTCAAAACCGCCATTTCCAGCCACTTCCGGCGCATGGGGTAAACCTACTTGCGTCAACAACGTTGAAACCTTGTGCAACGTTCCTTCAATTCTCGAATACGGTAAAGAGTGGTATATCGGTTTAAGTGCAGGCAAGAGTAAAGATGCCGGTACCAAACTGATGGGTTTCTCTGGTCGGGTGAAAAATCCGGGCTTGTGGGAACTGCCATTTGGTACGACTGCTCGTGAAATTCTTGAAGATTATGCTGGCGGTATGCGTGACGGCTTGAAATTCAAAGCATGGCAGCCCGGTGGTGCAGGAACTGACTTCCTGACTGCTGAACATCTGGATCTGCCAATGGATTTCGAAAATATTGCTAAAGCGGGCAGCCGTTTGGGCACGGCCTTGGCAATGGCAGTTGACCATGAAATTAATATGGTTTCGTTGACGCGTAATCTCGAAGAATTCTTTGCCCGTGAATCTTGCGGCTGGTGTACTCCATGTCGTGACGGGTTGCCGTGGAGCGTAAAAATCCTGCGTGCAATAGAACGTGGGGAAGGGCAACCCGGGGATATTGAAACGTTGGAGCAGCTCTGTCGTTTCCTTGGGCCAGGTAATACGTTCTGTGCTCACGCACCAGGGGCCGTGGAACCACTACAGAGTGCCATCAAATATTTCCGTGATGAATTCGAAGCTGGAATTGTGACTAAAGACTATGGGAACACCCATTTCATTGCGGGTATCCAGTCAAACCTGTTAAAGCAGCGTTGGTAATGGGTTCTTCACGAAATTAGCAGAATTTTTGATTAACACTTGCTGAAAAGCAGGTCATTTGGAAGCATGCTGACTATGGCTACGATACATGTAGACGGCAAAAAATATGATGTAGACGGGGCTGATAACCTGTTACAAGCTTGCCTCTCTTTGGGGTTAGATATTCCTTATTTTTGCTGGCATCCAGCGCTTGGAAGCGTTGGCGCTTGCCGCCAGTGTGCGGTGAAGCAATATCAAAATGCGGATGATACGCGCGGTCGTCTGATAATGTCCTGTATGACTCCGGCAACGGATGGCACTTTTATCTCTATTGATGATGAAGAGGCTAAACAGTTCCGTGAGAGTGTGGTTGAGTGGTTGATGACTAACCATCCGCACGATTGCCCGGTATGTGAAGAAGGGGGCAACTGTCACTTACAGGATATGACTGTGATGACCGGTCATACATTCCGTAAATACCGTTTTACTAAGCGTACTCATAACAATCAGGAATTGGGGCCGTTTATTTCTCATGAAATGAACCGCTGTATTGCTTGTTATCGTTGCGTACGTTACTACAAAGATTATGCCGACGGCACTGATTTTGGTGTTTATGGCGCTCACGATAACATCTATTTTGGTCGCCCTGAAAGTGGCACGTTGGAAAGCGAGTTCTCCGGTAACCTGGTAGAAATCTGTCCAACCGGGGTATTTACTGATAAAACCCATTCTGAACGTTATAACCGTAAATGGGATATGCAGTTTGCGCCAAGTATCTGTCAACAGTGTAGCATTGGCTGTAATACCAGCCCCGGGGAGCGTTATGGTGAATTACGCCGTATCGAGAACCGTTATAACGGTACGGTAAACCACTATTTTATGTGTGACCGTGGTCGTTTCGGTTACGGTTATGTCAACCGTAAAGATCGCCCTCGCCAGCCACGGCAATTGCGTGGTGATCATTGGATCTCGCTTAACGCTGAACAGGCCATGCAGGGTGGGGCGGATATTTTGCGTCAGGCCAAAAATGCCATCGGTATCGGTTCTCCACGCGCCAGTCTGGAAAGCAACTTTGCACTACGTGAACTGGTTGGCGCGGAAAACTTCTATAGTGGGATTGCTGCGGCTGAACAACAACGCCTTGATATGATGCTGGAAATTCTGCAACAGGGTGGTGTTTATACACCGTCGCTGCGTGAAATTGAAAGCTATGATGCGGTATTGATTTTAGGCGAAGATTTAACGCAAACCGGTGCCCGGATGGCACTGGCGGTTCGTCAGGCTGTGAAAGGTAAAGCCCGTGAAATGGCTGCTGCTCAGAAAGTTGCTGATTGGCAGATTGCCGCTGTGATGAATATTGGTCAGCGTGCCAAATATCCTCTGTTTGTAACTAACGTGGATGATACGCATCTGGATGATATCGCAGCGTGGAATTATCGTGCGCCGGTTGATGATCAGGCTCGTTTTGGTTTTGCAGTCGCTCATGCATTGGATAACACGGCGCCGGCCGTCGAGAATTTGCCTGACGAATTGAGAGCCAAAGTGGATATGGTTGCGCAAGCATTGATTGGCGCTAAGAAACCATTAATTATCAGCGGCAGTAACGTCGGCAGTGATACGATTATTCAAGCAGCTGCTAATATTGCCTGGGCACTGAAAGACCGAGGTTCAGATGTCGGTTTGTCGTTTGTTGCAATCTATGCGAATAGTATTGGATTGGCAATGATGGAGGCTCAGCCACTGGATGTTGCTCTGCAACGTATAAGTAGTGGTAAATCTGATACGGCTATTGTGATGGAAAATGATCTCTATCGGCATGCCGCAGCAGATAAGGTAGACGATGCACTGAACAATCTGAAAAACCTGGTTGTGGTTGACCATCAACGCACTGCTATCATGGATAAAGCCCATTTGATTCTGCCAGCTTCCAGCTTTGCAGAAAGTGACGGCACGTTGGTGAATCAGGAGGGTCGGGCTCAGCGTTATTTCCAAGTTTTCGAACCCTCTTTCTATGACAAATCGGTGGTGATGCTGGAGAGTTGGCGTTGGTTGCACTCCTTGCATACAACGTATGCTGAACGTCATTTGGATTGGACGCAGCTTGACCATGTGATTGATGCCTGCGTTGAAGCAATGCCACAGCTTAAAGGCATTGTTGATGCCGCGCCTGATTCTACGTTCCGCATCCGTGGTCAGAGACTGGCTCGTTCACCACACCGTTACAGTGGTCGTACTGCTATGTTGGCGAATCTCAGCGTACATGAGCAACGTCAGCCGCAGGATGTCGATTCGCCATTTGCTTTCTCAATGGAAGGTAACAATAGTCCTAATGCCCATCGTCAGCAGGTGCCATTTGCATGGGCGCCGGGCTGGAACTCACCACAGGCTTGGAACAAATTCCAGGCGGAGGTAGGTGGTCATCTGCGCTTTGGCGATCCTGGTGTGCGTCTGATTGAAACCACTGATGGCGGTTTGAACTATTTTGATCAGATTCCGACAGCATTTACTGCACAAAATAACCAATGGACAGTGGCTCCTTACCATCATTTGTTTGGTAGTGAAGAGTTAACTCAACGTTCCGATGTGATTCAGGAACGCATGCCGGAGCCTTATGTGATGCTCAATAGCAAAGATGCGGATCAATTAGGTGTGAAAACGGGTTCTGTTCTGGAGTTTGATTGTTTTGGTCAGCAACTGCGTCTGGCAGTTCGTCTGAGTGAAAATCTTGCTCAAGGGCAGATCGGTTTGCCAATGGGAATGCCGGGTATTCCTCCGGTATTGGCCGGTGTTTCCGTGAATAATCTGCGGGAGGTTGCACAATGAGTTGGTTAACCCCCGAAATTATTGATGTGCTGATCGCTGTTCTGAAGGCAGTGGTGATACTGGTAGTGGTTGTTGTCTGTGGGGCATTGATGAGCTTTGGTGAACGTCGTTTGCTAGGGCTGTTTCAAAACCGTTATGGGCCTAACCGCGTAGGTTGGGGCGGATCGTTACAGATCGTCGCTGACATGATCAAAATGTTCTTCAAAGAGGACTGGGTACCCCGTTTTGCGGACAGAATGATCTTTACCTTGGCACCGGTGATTGGTTTCGTTTCTCTGTTGCTGGCATTTGCCATTGTGCCGATCACGCCGACTTGGATGGCCGCTGATCTGAACATCGGCATTTTGTTCTTCATGATGATGGCGGGTCTGGCTGTCTATGCGGTGCTGTTTGCTGGATGGTCAAGTAACAACAAATACTCGTTACTGGGGGCAATGCGCGCTTCTGCGCAGACACTGAGTTACGAAGTGTTTATTGGTCTCTCTTTTATGGGTGTTGTTGCGCAGGCGGACTCCTTCAATATGGTGGATATCGTCAATGCACAAGAGCATATGTGGAATGTCATTCCTCAGTTCTTTGGTTTCTTGACTTTTGCTATCGCGGGTGTGGCGGTGTGTCACCGTCATCCATTTGACCAGCCGGAAGCAGAACAGGAGCTGGCTGATGGCTATCATATTGAATATTCCGGTATGAAATTCGGTCTGTTCTTCGTTGGTGAATATATCGGTATTGTCACGGTTTCTGCCCTGATTGTGACAATGTTCTTTGGTGGTTGGCATGGTCCGTTCCTGCCGCCGTTTGTCTGGTTTGCGTTGAAAACGGCATTCTTCATGGTGATGTTCATCCTGATACGTGCCTCTTTACCGCGTCCGCGTTATGACCAGGTGATGGCGTTTGGCTGGAAAATCTGTCTGCCGCTGACTTTACTTAACCTGCTGGCGACTGCGGCAGTGATTTTGTACAACGCTCAATAAGGGGGGAATGAACCATGACATTGAAAGAGTTAGTGGTTGGTTTTGCCACCCAGGTACGCAGTATTTGGATGATTGGCTTGCATGCCTTTCATAAGCGCGAAACCCAAATGTATCCAGAGGAACCGGTTTATCTGCCACCCCGTTACCGTGGCCGTATTGTGTTGACGCGCGATCCGGACGGTGAAGAGCGTTGTGTTGCCTGTAACCTGTGTGCGGCTGTTTGCCCGGTGGGATGTATCTCACTGCAAAAGGCTGAACATGAAGATGGTCGTTGGTATCCAGAATTTTTCCGCATCAACTTCTCACGTTGTATTTTCTGTGGCTTATGTGAAGAAGCTTGCCCGACTACTGCGATCCAATTAACGCCTGATTTCGAAATGGGGGAATTTAAGCGTCAGGATTTGGTATATGAAAAAGAGGACCTGACGATTTCAGGTCCGGGTAAATATCCTGATTATAACTTTTACCGTAAGACAGGTGTGGCAATTGACGGCAAATCAAAAGGTGAAGCCGACAATGAAGCGAAACCTATCGACGTTAAAAGCCTGTTGCCGTAAGGAGCGATATTCATGGAATTTACGTTTTATACCGCTGGGCTGATTGCCATATTGGCAACTATCAGGGTAATTACCCATACCAATCCGATACATGCGCTTTTGTATCTGATCGTTTCTCTGCTGGCGCTTTCAGCGGTGTTTTTCTCGCTGGGCGCTTATTTTGCCGGTGCGCTAGAGATCATCGTTTACGCCGGGGCTATTATGGTGCTGTTCGTTTTCGTGGTGATGATGCTTAACCTTGGCAAATCTGTTGTTGAACAGGAGCGTGTTTGGTTGAAACCGCGGACGTGGATTGGTCCGGGAATACTGTCAACAATGCTGCTTGTTGTGCTGGTGTATACCATTATCAATGTTTCTCATGGGGATATTGCCGACAATATCACGGGTGAAGTTGTCAGTGCCAAAGAAGTGGGTATCAGTTTGTTTGGTCCGTATGTATTGGCCGTTGAACTGGCTTCTTTGCTGTTGCTTGCCGGTATGGTGGTGGCGTATCACATTGGCCGTGAACACAAACAGGGTGAAGTGCTCAGCAACCGAAATGCGGAGGAACAACCATGATACCTCTTCAACATGGACTGATTTTGGCGGCAATTCTATTTGTGTTGGGCCTGACCGGACTCATCATCCGCCGTAATCTGTTGTTTATGTTAATTGGGCTCGAAGTGATGATTAATGCTGCGGCTCTGGCTTTTGTTGTGGTAGGCAGCTATTGGGGCCAGCCAGATGGTCAAGTGATGTTTATTTTGGCTATCAGCTTGGCGGCGGCAGAGGCGAGTATTGGCTTGGCGCTGTTATTGCAGCTCTATCGTCGTCGCCAGAATCTGAATATTGATACAGTCAGTGAGATGCGCGGATGAACTTACTCTATTTAACAATTCTGCTGCCACTGCTGGGATTTTTGCTGTTGGCATTTTCCCGTGGCCGCTGGTCTGAAAATACATCAGCTACCATCGGGATTAGTTCTGTTGGTTTGGCTGCGTTGGTTACCTTATGGGTAGCTATCGATTTCAACAGTCAGAATGGCGCAGGTGATCTGGTTTACAGTCAGAACCTGTGGAACTGGATGGAAGTTGGGAATTTCAGTATTCCGTTCACTCTGGTTCTTGATGGTTTATCACTTACCATGTTGAGTGTGGTAACGGGTGTTGGTTTCCTGATCCATATGTATGCCTCGTGGTATATGCGTGGTGAAGAGGGCTATTCCCGTTTCTTCGCTTATACCAACTTGTTTATTGCCAGCATGGTGATACTGGTTCTGGCAGATAACATGATGCTGATGTATCTCGGTTGGGAAGGGGTAGGGCTGTGCAGTTATTTGCTGATTGGCTTCTACTATACCAATCCGGCGAATGGCGCCGCAGCAATGAAAGCCTTTGTCGTTACCCGTGTGGGTGACGTCTTCCTGGCTATCGGCATGTTCATTTTGTATGACAATCTGGGAACGTTGAACTTCCGCGAGTTGGCGATTTTAGCTCCACAGCATCTGGAAGCCGGTTCTTCGGTGATTACCTGGGCGACTTTGATGTTATTGGGGGGAGCAGTAGGTAAATCAGCCCAGTTGCCGTTACAAACTTGGTTGGCCGATGCGATGGCCGGTCCAACGCCAGTTTCTGCGTTGATTCATGCTGCAACGATGGTAACCGCCGGGGTCTACTTAGTTGCACGTAGTCACGGCCTATTCTTGATGGCGCCGGAAATCCTGCAACTGGTTGGCACTGTCGGTGCTGTCACGCTGGTGTTGGCAGGTTTTGCCGCGTTAGTACAAACCGATATTAAGCGTGTATTGGCTTACTCAACCATGAGCCAGATTGGTTACATGTTCTTGGCGTTGGGGGTTCAGGCGTGGGATGCAGCAATCTTCCACCTGATGACTCACGCTTTCTTTAAGGCGCTGTTGTTCCTAGCATCGGGTTCCGTCATCTTGGCCTGTCACCACGAGCAGAATATTTTCAAAATGGGAGGATTGCGTAAATCCATTCCGTTGGTTTATGCCTGCTTCCTGGTAGGTGGCGCGGCGTTATCAGCGTTGCCAATTGTCACTGCGGGTTTCTACAGTAAAGATGAAATTCTGTGGGGAGCAATGTCACATGGTCATATCAACCTTATGCTAGCTGGTCTGGCGGGGGCATTTATGACCTCTTTGTATACTTTCCGTATGATTTTCATTGTATTCCACGGTGAGGCGAAAACAAAAGCTCATCCTGTTAAGGGTATCACCCATCACCTGCCGTTACTGGTATTGCTGGTGCTTTCCACCTTTGTGGGCGCACTAATTGTGCCACCATTGGCGGGTGTATTACCGGGAAGCCATGCAACGGATCACACAGGAAAAATGACCTTGGAAGTGGTTTCTGGTGTGATCGCTGTCGCGGGTATTTTGCTGGCAATGGCACTGTATTTGGGTAAACGTCAGTTAGTGAATGGTGTGGCACAAAGTGCTCCGGGGCGTTTCTTCTCCGTATGGTGGTTTAATGCTTGGGGTTTTGATGTTCTCTATGATTGGGCATTTGTTAAGCCGTTCAAGAACATTACACATGTATTGCGAAACGATCCGCTAAATTCATTGATGAATATTCCTGCGGTGTTATCACGCTGGAGTAACAAAGGTCTTAGTCTGAGTGAAAATGGACAGGTCCGTTGGTACGTTGCCTCTATGGGGTTGGGTGCAGTGCTGGTTTTAGCTCTGCTGCTACTGGTTTAATTTAAGGGATACATTGCGCCATGCTATTACCTTGGCTAATTCTTATGCCCTTCATCGGTGGCCTGTTGAGTTGGCAGGCTGAACGCTTCGGTACCCGTGTACCGCGTTGGATCGCGTTAATTTCGATGGGGTTGACTCTGGTGCTCTCTCTGCAACTGTGGTTGCTGGGGGACTATACCTTGGTGAATCCGCAAGGGATCCCTCAATGGCAAGAGGAATTTCTTATGCCATGGATCCCACGTTTTGGTATCAGTATTCACCTTGCTCTGGATGGCTTATCGTTGCTGATGGTGGTGTTGACCGCACTACTGGGGCTGATGGCTATTCTCTGTTCATGGACGGAAAATCAGCCATATCAGGGCTTTTTCCACTTGAACCTGCTGTGGATCTTGGGTGGTGTGATGGGGGTGTTCCTCGCTATCGACATGTTCCTATTCTTCTTTTTCTGGGAAATGATGTTGGTGCCGATGTACTTCTTGATTGCACTGTGGGGGCACCGAGGCTCAGGCGGTAAAACCCGTATCACCGCAGCGACCAAGTTTTTCATTTACACCCAGGCGAGTGGCTTGGTGATGTTAATTGCGATTATGGCGCTGGTACTGGTTCACTATGACGGGACAGGTGAGTGGACATTCAGCTATGGAAAGCTGCTGAATACACCAATGTCACATACCGTTCAATACTTGCTGATGCTCGGTTTCTTCATTGCTTTTGCTGTAAAAATGCCAGTAGTGCCTTTACATGGGTGGTTACCTGATGCGCACAGTCAGGCACCAACAGCGGGTTCTGTTGACCTGGCGGGTATCTTGCTGAAAACCGCAGGTTATGGTCTGTTGCGTTTCGGTTTGCCACTGTTCCCGGAAGCTTCTCATGAGTTTACTCCCATTGCGATGTGGTTCGGTGTGCTTGGGATCTTCTATGGCGCATGGATGGCATTCAGCCAGACAGATATCAAACGCTTGATTGCTTATACCAGTATCTCTCATATGGGGTTTGTGTTAATCGCGATCTATTCTGGCAGCCAGCTTGCTTACCAAGGGGCAATTATTCAGATGATTGCTCATGGTCTGTCAGCCGCAGGTCTGTTTATTCTCTGTGGGCAGCTTTATGAGCGCTTACATACCCGTGATATGAATCTTATGGGTGGTTTGTGGAAACGTGTGCAGTTCTTGCCTGCGTTATCGCTCTCTTTTGCTGTGGCGACACTAGGGATGCCGGGGACCGGTAACTTCGTCGGTGAATTTATGATCCTGTTTGGTAGTTTTAGTGAATTTCCGTTAATTATAACGATTTCTGTGTTTGGTCTGGTCTTTGCCTCTGTCTATGCTCTGTATATGATGCAGCGTGCTTACTACGGTGAATCAAAATCAGATGAACCACTAAGACGAATGGATATGCGAGAAGTATCCATTGTAATGGTGCTGTTGATATTACTGGTGGTGATGGGCTTCTACCCACAACCTATCCTTGATACTTCAGCGGCAGCGATGGATAACATCCAGACCTGGTATTCAGCTTCAATTTCAACTACAAGGCCGTAATTCGCCATGACAATAACTCCTCAACAACTGATCGCGCTGTTACCGCTGTTGATCGTCGGATTGACGGTAGTCGTTGTGATGCTGTCCATTGCGTGGCGACGCGATCACTTTATTAATACCACTCTGACCGTGATAGGTTTGAATCTGGCTCTGCTGTCTCTCTATTTTGTCGGACAGCAAGAAGCGATGGATGTCACTCCACTGGTTCATGTGGATCGCTATGCTATGCTCTATATCGGTCTTGTACTGGTTGCAAGCTTAGCAACGACGACTTTCGCCTATTCTTGGTTAGAAAATTACCCAGATAACAAAGAAGAGTTTTATTTGCTGGTGCTGATTGCGACAGTGGGCGGGATTCTTCTGGCGTGTGCAAACCACCTGGCATCATTGTTTATCGGTATTGAGTTATTAACTTTACCGCTGTTTGGCTTGATTGGTTATGCATATCGTCAGAAACGCTCTCTGGAAGCGGCTATCAAGTATATGCTGCTGTCTGCGGCAGCCTCTTCTTTCATGCTGTTTGGTATAGCGTTGTTATATGCGGAATCAGGCGATCTCTCTTTTGCCGCACTGGGGCATCGTTTGTCTGACAGCTATATCTATCAACCTTTGATACTGTCAGGCTTGGGTATGCTGGTTGTTGGCCTTGGCTTTAAATTATCACTGGTGCCTTTCCATCTCTGGACACCGGATGTTTATCAGGGAGCGCCTGCTCCGGTCTCCACCTTTCTGGCAACAGCCAGTAAGATAGCGATTTTCGCAGTAGTAGTGCGTTTGTTTGTTGAAGCACCAATGGCGGATAGTGAAGCACTGCGTACGGTATTAACCGTTATTGCAATTGCTTCTATGCTGTTCGGTAACTTGATGGCGCTGACCCAGACAAATATCAAACGGCTGCTTGGTTACTCTTCTATTGCTCACTTGGGTTATCTGCTGGTGGCGCTGGTGGCGGTACAGAACCACCAGCTTTCAGAAGAAACGGTCGGTATCTATCTGGCAGGTTATCTGTTTAGCAGTATTGGTGCATTTGGCGTTGTTAGCCTCATGTCCAGCCCATATAAAGGGCCGGATGCAGATTCCCTCTACTCATACCGTGGCCTGTTTTGGCATAAACCTATTCTGTCTGCGGTGATGACGGTGATGATGTTGTCACTGGCGGGGATCCCAATGACGTTCGGTTTTATTGGTAAGTTCTACGTCATTGTGTTGGGTGTGAAAGCGGAACTGTGGTGGCTGACGGGGGCTGTGGTTGTGGGTAGTGCTATCGGTTTGTATTACTACCTGCGGGTCATGGTCAGTTTGTATCTACCTGCGCCGAAGGCCCTTAACCGTGACACGCCAAGGAACTGGGCATCGACTGCTGGCGGGATCGTTGTTCTGATTTCTGCATTATTGGTGTTAGCGTTAGGTATCTGGCCTCAACCGCTGATTGATGTGATACAGCAAGCGAAAATTATTCTCTAAATAGCCAGTCAGTTGTTACGGATTATTTGGAATATAAAAACCCGGTAAGATCATCCTTACCGGGTTATTGCAATTTATTGATAACGCTTTCTTCTCCCTGATCAGTGTTTCAATTGCCTGATGAAGATCAAAGATCAGGGGATAAGCCATATTTATTTCACTAGAAGCCCGCTATATTGTGATTCCAGATTGTCAAGGTAGTCTAGTTGATCGTGTATGAGTTTAGTCAGGTTTTGCTGACGGGTTTGATCATCTATGGTCTCCTGTAATTGTCTGGCAAAGATGTTCCATACTTGTTCCAGTTGAGTTGCCTGGAGTAATAGGGTAGTGCGTTCTTTGTCGATTTGATGCACATCAGCTATACCGGTAATCCGTTGTTCCACGCCTTTTAACTGAGTTTTTAAATCGTCGCAATCTGTGGTTAATTGAGCGATTTGTTTATCCAATTTGATTCTGGCATCAGCTAGCTCAACATATTTTAGTCCTGTGGAGATATTACTCAGAATCTTTTTAGTGATCTCAATTCCTTGTTTGATCGCTTGTTTAATGAGTTCTTTTTTGGGGCTAGCCAGATTCAGTTTGTCCAGTTCACTGACATCGGGAATATAATCCTTAAACATATCGGCCAGATTATATTGACGGATAATATTTTGGCTTTCGATGAGCTTGTCGCGATCTGGGATTAATTTGGTCTTATCCTGCTCTTTCTGCGTGATATCGGCTTGCAGCTCTTCTTTTCTTTCCTGTTCTTCTTTCAGGCGCTCTTCCAGACGTTCTAAAATAACGACATTACTAACGTCGGCAATTTTGCTGGTCATTATGTTAGCTTCTTCGTGTAAGCTGGAAATGACGTTTTTAACATCTTTGTTTAAACTGCGTACTTGCTCTAAACGTGCTTCCAACAGGGTATTTCGTGTTTCGTCATCCAATTCGGTATTTTCCAAAGCGGTATCAATTTCGATGATGGTCTGGAAATAATCTTGCGGCGGGAGTTGCCTCAGAACAGTTTGTAGTTGAGGTACAGAGGCGCGAGCGGCTTCGTCGATATCACGACTATATAAGCTTATCCGTAGAGTTTTTTCTTGAATAATTTCAATGCCTGATTTTTGCTGATGCGTTAAACGCCAGATGTTTTTCACCGCTTGACTCAAAGTTTTTACGTTAATTTCTGGATAAATGATCGTTTTCTGAGGGAAAGTGATGACGTCAGTCATTTTAATACTCCTTTTTTCCGTAAGTCCTATGTAATACGTGAATGATTAGTTATAGCGAGATTTGTATTCTTTCAATGCTTCATCGAAAACCTTGACCAATTGTTTCGCGGAACCTTCTACTTCTTTCCAAGGGTTTATGACTTGCTGGAATTTAGTCATAAAAGAGGTCAGGTTCAGAGCATCGTTAATTTGGCTGAATTTATCTTTGGAAGCATTGATCTGGGTCAGCATGGATTGCCACATGTAATCCAAATGGTTCAGCGCGACTTCTGCATCCAACAAACGGGTATCGATGTCGCTAAAATCAAGGGATAAACTAGTAATAGACTTTTGCAGTGCGCGTTTACCTTTGATGCTCTCTTCCAGGCTTCGCACTTCTTCGATCAGCATATTTTTCCGTTTTCGCACTTCCTCTGCTTTGGAACCAAAGATGCCACCGGTAATAGCGAGGCCGATAAGCCCTCCTGCGATACCAGAGAAAGCCAGGCCGACGAATTTATCGTAGTCTTTCTTGAGTTGGACAATGTCCTCTTTTTTCTCAATGATTTTCTCATCCAGATCTCCGATGTTGACCGACATCTTATTGTCTTTCATCAGCTTTCTCTTATTTTCGACTTGTGGTTGTAAGCCCAAGGCAATGCTGCCGTTTGATAACCTGCCACCAATCAGCTTTAGCTTGAAATCGGATACTTCAGCTTTGACCTTTTCAGTTTTTTCCTGTTGTTTCTTAATATCACTTTTCATGGTGTCAAGGATTTCCCCTAGAACATAGGATACTTCTCTGTCTTCATAGGTATAGGTGATCTCGGCGAGTTGTCTGTCCGATATTTCTCCTAATCTCCTTTTTATACGTGTGATAATTGGCATTTCATTAATGATGCTAATGATGTTTTCACCCGTTTCGGTAATTTGTTTGCCAACAACTTCCAGGTCTATGCTCTGTTGCAGAATATCGTTTTCCACATCGCTCCAGCTAAACGAGTGAGTGCGGATTTCTTCAAACAAAGTGTGAATATCTTCTGGTTCTAATCCAGCGATATCGATCTTTTGGTAACCCAAGTAGTTTTTCACTTCCTCAAGATTAAAAGGGAGTGATAGACCTTTTTTAATATACAGTTTGATATTAATCAAGTCTTCTTTGGTAAATATTCCTCCGGGGCGTGCAACACCTTCTTGTTTACCAGTCAGTAATTGCAAGGTAGCCGAGGGAATATCTGTTTCATTTAGTGTTTTTTCCGCTGGAAGTTGAGCTAATAACATATATTTCTCCATTAATGGTTCTTGCTTTATTGAAAAATTATTAAATACATCAAGGCACAACCGAACGTCATAATACTCATGTTGTTAAATTAATGTTGTATTTTTTATTGAATAATCTGAATTAAAAATACATATATTTTCATGATTAATTGTTGTGAAAATAGTTTAATTCATGAGTTTTATTAAATAATTGTCTATATTTTTATCAATCTTAAATGAAATTATTTATGATTTTTTTATATCTAATATATGAAATTAAATAGTATGAATTTTTATTATTTTAGTAATCAAATGTAAAAATAATATTTTGTCTTTCTTGTTTATATGGTTTGGTATTTCATTTTTTAATTGATGTTAAGATAATAAATATAAAATATTTTAATGTTATTTTTATAAAATGCATTTTAAAACAATTTGTTACGTTGATTTCGTGATGTGGCGGTTATATAATTTCTATATTGTTAATTTAAAAAATAGGTAATGTGGTGTTTTTATAAAGAATAAGTCGGATGTTTTTTGATTTGTCGTTTATGGCATGTTTAAATAATAGATAAGATAGAACTCTATTTTATGTGTTGTTGAATAAAAGTTTTTGCTATTTTTAGATCTATATTTTAATTAAAGTCTTAATTGTTCATATGATAGTTCAAATTAACAAATAAGGAGGATTTTTTTATAATTCTATTTAGCTATTATGAAAATAAGATATGTTTTTTATAGGTGGATTTTTACAAAGAATAAATGTTTATTTCTTTGTTTATAATAACGGTATTTATTTAGTAGATTTTTCGTAGTAAGTAATGGAGTCGTTTTTTTATAAATTGCATGGTGAGGATCATACTTGGGATAGGCTCTTATATTCGTTATTTGAGGCACAAAACATCTGATTTAGTCTGTTTCAGTATTGAGATAATAGCATTCTGTTAACGGAATTGGACAAGTATAATTACATAAATAATCAGGGCTTTAATTATTATTAATGCCCCGTATAATCCTACTTTTTATCACGTCTTTTGGGGCAGAAAGTGGTGAGTCAAATTGCTAATGTTGTCGCTGATATATGTAAAACACTGAGTAATGAACAAGTTAGCGAAGTTGGTATTCAACAGATTTCATTTCCTCTGCCAGAAGGTTGCAGCGCTTACTGGCTGGAATGGCTGGCAGCGCAGTCTCATTATCCACAATTCTACTGGCATCACAGAGAGGGCCATGAAGAAGTTGCTGCTTGTGGGCAAATCCATCTTTTCAGTGATATCGCTTTAGCCGAAAATTTTTTGCAGAGAAACGGTCAGTTTCCACAGATACGGATCTGGGGGCTGAATGCTTGGGATCGGATTCAACCAGCCCGTATTACGCAATCCGAAGCAGGGGAAACAGGTTATCTGTTTTTGCCCCGCATCGAATTACGTCGCTACCGTGACGAAAGCAGATTGTATTTGAATATAGCTGGTCGGCAGGATATGAGGAATGCACAGGAATTTCTGCGACAGTTAGTACCGCACCAAGAATTCTCTGCGTTACAGGCGGTGGTAGTGAACGAGGAGAATGTGCCGGAACGCGCCCGGTGGTGTGATTTGATTGAGCAGGCTTTGGATACTATTACTCATCGCAAGATGGAAAAGGTAGTGATGGCGCGTAAAACGCAGATAATACTGAGTGAATCTTTAGCGACTGGACAGTTTATGGCAGCGAGTCGCCAGATAAATCACTGTTGTTATCATTTTATGTTGGCTTTTAATCAGCATGAGGCTTTTTTGGCGTCTTCGCCAGAACGGCTTTACTACCGCAAGCAGACTCAGCTTTATACAGAAGCGCTGGCGGGGACGGTTACCAATTCAGATGATACTCAGCAAGCTGAAAAATTGGGGCAATGGTTGCTAGGTGATAAAAAAAATCAACATGAAAACCTGCTAGTTGTTGATGATATTTGCCAGCGTCTTCAAGGCGCCGTGGTTTCTGTCGATGTTGCTCCGCCAGATGTGATTCGTCTGCGAAAGGTTCAGCATTTGCGCCGCCGGATCCAGGGAGAACTAAAGAATGCCAGTGATAGTGATTGCTTGCATCGTTTACAACCAACGGCCGCTGTTGCTGGATTACCTCGTGAAGCGGCGCGTGATTTTATTCGTAATAGCGAGTTATTCAGTCGTGATTGGTATGCAGGGTCCGCTGGATATCTTTCCTGTGAACAGAGTGAGTTTGCGGTTTCGCTACGTTGCGCACAAATTAACAATAACTTACTTTCACTGTATGCCGGTGCGGGGATTGTGATGGGATCTGATCCACAACAGGAGTGGATAGAGATAGAGAATAAAGCTGCCGGGTTGCGCACTTTGCTGAAAGGTGAATGAAAACAATCTCCGATTAAATGGCAATTCATTGAACTAGGATAAAGAAATAATTATCGGTACCGTTAGGCTAATAGCCAGTTTTTATAGAAATTTTTTGAGTAAAATATGTCAAACAGCGCATTTAACCGCCGCTGGGCGGAACTTTTATTGGAAGCACTTACTCGTCATGGATTACGTCATGTTTGTATTGCACCCGGTTCACGTTCCACGCCTTTGACAATAGCTGCTGCGGCAAATAACAAACTGATTTGTCATACTCATTTTGACGAGCGTGGATTAGGGCATCTGGCACTGGGGTTATCCAAAGCAAGTAGAGAGCCGGTTGCCGTTATCGTTACTTCTGGAACCGCAGTGGCCAATCTCTACCCTTCATTAATTGAAGCCAGTTTAACGGGTGAACGAGTGGTTTTCCTTACTGCTGATCGGCCACCAGAATTGATGGATTGTGGCGCGAATCAGGCTATCCGTCAAAATGGTATTTTTGCTTCTCATCCATGCCAAACAATTTCTTTGCCAAGACCGACCATAGATATACCGGCAAGCTGGCTGGCTTCTGTCATCGATCATAGTATGGCGAATTTGCGGCATGGGGCCTTGCATATTAATTGCCCATTTTCTGAACCATTATATGGTGATGAAGAGCCTGCTTATGATGAGTGGCAGCAGCAGTTAGGCGATTGGTGGAAAAGTAAAACACCTTGGTTGAGCCAGCCAGTAGCTAATGTTGTGGCAGAAGTAGCGGATTGGGACTGTTGGCAACAGAAAAAAGGTGTTGTATTGGCTGGTCGAATGAGTGCCGAAGAGGGAGTTAATGTTGCTAAATGGGCAAAGGCATTGGGCTGGCCGTTGATTGGCAATGTGCTTTCACAAACTGGACAGCCATTGCCTTGTGCCGATTTATGGTTGGATAATCCTCATGTGCAGGAGATTTTAGCGCAAGCACAACTGGTAGTGCAGTTTGGTTCCAGCCTGATAGGGAAACGCTTGTTACAGTGGCAGGCGAAATGCCAGCCGCAGGAGTTTTGGATTATTGATCCGATACCAGGCCGGCTTGATCCTGCCAATCATCGTGGTAAAAAATTGACCTGTCATATTGCTGACTGGTTACTGGCTCATCCGGCACAGCCGCGTATACCGTGGGCACAATCGTGTACATTGTGGGCAGAAAAGCTCAAAGTATGGTCAGAAAAAGCAGTTAACTGTGTCAGAACTGAATTGGCTGGGAAATTTGGTGAAGCAACGGTGGCCTATCGATTGTGTGAATTACTGCCTGAACGCGGGCAGCTGTTTGTCGGTAACAGCCTGATTATTCGTTTGATCGATGCACTGGGGCAATTACCGGCGGGATATCCGGTTTACAGTAACCGGGGTGCTAGCGGCATTGATGGGTTAATTTCCACTACGGCAGGTGTGCAACGGGCAACGGCAAAGCCCACTTTGGCTATTATCGGTGATTTATCGGCGCTTTATGATCTCAATAGCTTGGCTCTGTTGCGTCATCCTTCCGCTCCAATGGTATTAATTGTGGTAAATAATAACGGCGGGCAGATTTTCTCTTTACTACCCACTCTGGAAGAAGCAAGGCAGCGTTTTTACTGTATGCCTCAATACGTTAATTTTGATCATGCTGCGGCGATGTTCGGCTTGAAATATGCCAGCCCACAAAATTGGATGGAATTGCAACAAAGTATTGAACAGGCATGGCAACAAAATGAAACCACACTGATTGAGCTAAAAGTGTCGGATAGAGAAGGAGCTGAGTGTTTGCAACAACTGTTAAAACAGGTGGCTATGTTGTGAGCCTCGCTTATCGTAAGTTTAACGGTCACAATGACCGCCCGTGGCTGGTTTGGTTGCATGGATTATTGGGCTGTGGTGATGAATGGTTGCCATTAGTGAATCTGTGTGATCATCATCCTTCATTGGTTATCGATCTACCTGGTCACGGTGATTCCACTGACGTGCGGGTAAAAGATCTTCTGGAGATGAGTTGTCTTTTATCTGAAACATTAGCAGAGCAGCAAATTAGTAAATACTGGCTGATTGGCTACTCCTTAGGGGGCCGTATTGCTATGTATCATGCCTGTTATGGTGATAATCAGGGATTATGCGGATTGCTGGTTGAAGGAGGAAATCCTGGGTTATTTTCCCAACAGGAGCGGAATAATCGTCTCGAACACGATAGAAATTGGGCCGGACGTTTTCGTTCTCAGCCGATGGAACAGGTTTTATCTGATTGGTATCAGCAGCCGGTTTTTTCTGATTTATTACCTGCACAGCGTCAGCAACTGATCAAAGTACGCCGTCATAATAATGGCAATGGTGTGGCTAATATGCTGGAAAATACTTCACTTGGACATCAACCTTGGTTAGTACCGGTATTGCAACAACTGGCGTTACCTTTTGTTTATCTGTGTGGCGAAAATGATAAGAAATTCCAACAATTGGCGAAACGTTGCGCTTTGCCGCTGCAAACTATTCCACATGTTGGGCATAATGCTCACCGAGCGGACACGGCGGCGTTTGCTGCGGTAGTAAACCATTTTTTATCACTCTTTAATGTATAGGAATACGAATATGATTTACCCGAGCGAAGAAGAACTCTATGCCCCAATTGTATGGCAGGACTGCTCTGAAGGGTTTGAAGATATTTTTTATCACAAATCCACAGATGGTATGGCTAAAATCACCATCAATCGCCCACAAGTACGTAACGCATTTCGGCCATTGACGGTTAAAGAGATGATGCAGGCATTGGATGATGCCCGTTATGATGACAATATCGGGGTGATTATCCTGACGGGAATGGGTGAAAAAGCTTTTTGTGCTGGTGGTGATCAAAAAGTCCGTGGTGATCATGGTGGTTATAAGGATGACAACGGCATGCATCATCTGAATGTCTTGGATTTCCAACGCCAAATTCGCACTTGTCCAAAACCCGTCGTTGCTATGGTTGCTGGATATGCGATTGGTGGTGGTCATGTACTGCATCTGGTATGTGACCTGACCATTGCGGCTGATAACGCTATTTTCGGTCAGACCGGACCTAAAGTGGGTTCTTTTGACGGCGGTTGGGGGGCATCTTATATGGCTCGAATTGTTGGTCAGAAAAAAGCCCGCGAAATCTGGTTCTTGTGCCGCCAGTATGATGCTAAACAAGCGTTGGAAATGGGGCTGGTTAACACCGTTGTACCTTATGCGGATCTGGAAAAAGAGACCGTTCGCTGGTGTCGTGAAATGCTGAAAAATAGCCCAATGGCCCTGCGTTGCTTAAAAGCAGCTCTAAATGCGGATTGTGATGGTCAGTCTGGATTGCAGGAACTGGCAGGTAACGCCACCATGCTTTTCTATATGACAGAAGAGGGTCAGGAGGGACGTAATGCATTCATTGAGAAACGCCACCCTGATTTCAGCAAATTTAAACGTAACCCATAATGCGTACTGCAATTTTATACCGGTTCAGATTGCCAATGGAGTCAGGTGTTATCCTGCGATATCAGCGGCTTAAAACTCGTGATGGTTTTTTGGTTCACTTACAGGAAAATGGTCAACAGGGATGGGGTGAAATTGCACCATTGCCGGAATTCAGCAAAGAAACCGTTGAACAGGCAGGTGAAGCAGCGATGGCATGGCTTAGACAGTGGCATCTTGGTGCTGAACCTGATGAAAGTGAATTACCTTCTGTCGCATTTGGGATTAGCTGTGCATTAGCTGAATTGCAGGGTAACTTACCGGAAGACGCTGATTACCGGAAAGCGCTATTGTGCAACGGTGATCCTGATGAGTTGATTGTTCGTCTCAGTGACATGAGTGGGCAAAAAGTTGCCAAAGTGAAAATCGGGCTGTATGAAGCTGTACGTGACGGCATGGTAGTGAATGTTTTACTGGAAGCGGTACCGGATTTATCTTTGCGGCTGGATGCTAACCGTAGTTGGAGCCGTGCTAAAGCGGACAGTTTCGCTAAGTATGTCAATCCTGATTACCGCAACCGAATTGCCTTTTTGGAAGAACCTTGTCAAACCCCGGAACAATCGCTCGCTTTTGCCCGAGATACAGGGATTGCCATTGCATGGGATGAAAGCGTCCGTGATGAAGGTTTTAACGTAGAGGCACAAGCAGGGGTGACTGCTATTGTGATTAAACCCACTCTGATAGGAAGCCTTGTCCGTTGCTGTCAGTTGATTTCAGCCGCGCACAACGCTGGATTGGAGGCGGTGATTAGCTCCAGTATTGAAACCAGCTTCGGTTTGACTCAGCTTGCCCGTATTGCTCATTGGCTGACGCCAGCGACTATTCCTGGACTGGATACGCTGGAATTGGTTCAGTCTCAGTTGGTGCGCCGTTGGCCGGGCAGCACGATGCCAGTAACAAGATTGGACGAGTTAGACATCGCATGGCGCAGTTAAATTCATTTACCCAGTGGCCATGGCGCTACTGGGCATCGTTTAGCCCTGAAAATATTGCTGTCAAGTTGCGTAATCGTTCCCTAACCTGGCATCAATTAGTTATCTCTTTGGATACGATAGCGGCCAATTTTCGCCAACAGGGGATAGTTGAAGGCAGTGGTGTAATGCTGCGAGGGAAGAACAGTGAAGAGATGTTGTTTTGCTATCTTGCCGCGCTACAGTGTGGTGCGCGGGTATTGCCACTGAATCCTCAACTGCCTGAAATGCTCTTGGCTAAATTACTGCCACATTTGAATATCGATTTTGTGGCTGATTTTTGTGGTGACAACTTGCCTGTGATGGATGCCAAATCCCTCGATTGGCAAAGTGAACCATTAAATTCTGATGATAATTCAGTGGGTTGGGATGCTATGCGCCCGGCCAGTATGATACTGACCTCCGGCTCTTCTGGATTGCCTAAAGCGGCTGCTCACTCAATTCATGCTCATCTTGCCAGTGCGCAAGATGTACTTTCAGTAATTGAATTTCAGCAACAAGATAGCTGGTTGCTCTCATTGCCGTTGTTTCATGTATCGGGTCAGGGGATCATTTGGCGCTGGCTAATCAAAGGGGCTTCTTTAGTGCTCAGAAATACCAATCTGTTAGATCATGCTTTGGCAGATTGTACTCACGCTTCATTGGTTCCGACTCAGCTTTGGCGGTTACTGGAACAGTCACAAAATCAGACACTGAATTTGAAACAAGTGCTGTTGGGTGGAGCAATGATCCCCATTGAATTGACTCAAAGAGCGGAGCAGCAAGGCATTTGCTGTTGGTGTAGCTATGGTTTGACCGAATTGGCTTCAACAGTATGCATTAAACGAGCAGACGATCTTCCCGGTGTCGGCAATCCTTTACCGGGCAAAGAAATTCGTCTGATAAATGAGGAAATTCAGATTCGTTCTGGCAGCCTTGCTAATGGATATTGGCTGGATGGTAAATTACAACCGTTAGCTGATCGTGATGGCTGGTTTCATACCCGTGATCGAGGAGTGATACAAAATGATGAGTTGCAGATACTTGGCCGGATGGATAATCAATTTTTCAGCGGTGGAGAAGGGATTCAGCCGGAAGATATTGAACGGGTGATTAATACCTATCCACAGGTCGCGCAAAACTTTATTGTTCCCGTACCCGACCCTGAATTTGGTTATCGCCCTGTCGCGGTGATAGACAGTAATTCATCTGAGGTCATTGATGCATTACCTGAATGGTTGATTGATAAACTGGCTTCTTTTCAGCGCCCGGTAGCTTACTATCTGTTACCTAACCAGTTTAAAAATAACGGCATTAAAATTTCCCGCCAGCAAATTAAAAGATGGGTACAGAAAAAATTCGTTTCTTACGAGTTGAAATGAATCTATTTCAAAAGCATTTATCTAAATTTGTTCGGTGTTGATGTTCAGACAGTTGTCCGTTGAGAAAGAGGTATTAAACACTTCGTACTGCCCATTATTTATCGTGTAATAATGGGCAGAGAGGGTTAAAAGATGGTGTTGTTAGACATTAGCCTTTGATTTTTTTCAGCGCGTTTTCAACACCAGCGCCATATTCTGGGTGAACTTTTCTAAATAGCTCAACCTGACGGCGTTGAGTCTCTTCATGTGCTTGTGACAGTTCACTGGCGATACGGTCGAACATACGCTGATGCTCTTTACTGCTGATTAAGTTATACAGTGCGCGCGGCTGACTGAAATAATCTTCATCTTGACGATGGTTCCAGTTATCGGCATCTCCTTCTAAAGACAATGATGGGTGTTTGAATTCAGGTTGTTCCTGGAACAATCCTGCATTGTTTGGTTCATAGGTCACTGTGTTTCCGCTGTTACCATCGACACGCATTGCTCCATCACGGTGGTAATTATGGAACGGACAACGAGGTGTATTGACCGGAATTTGATGATGGTTAACGCCGAGACGATAACGTTGAGCATCACCATAAGAGAACAGGCGGCCTTGTAACATCTTATCAGGAGAGAAACTGATACCTGGTACGACATTAGCGGGGTTGAAAGCAGCCTGTTCAACGTCTGAGAAATAGTTATCAGGGTTACGGTTTAGCTCGAAATAACCGACATCAATCATCGGGTAGTCGCCGTGAGGCCATACTTTGGTCAAATCAAATGGGTTGTACGGTAACAGATTAGCTTCTTTCTCTGGCATGATTTGGACTTTTAATTTCCAGCGTGGATAATCTCCTTGCTCAATTGCTGCAAACAAGTCACGTTGAGAACTTTCACGATCTTTACCTACCAGCGCTTCTGCCTCTTCGTCCATCAGGTTTTTAATGCCTTGCTGACAACGGAAATGGAATTTCACCCAGAAACGTTCATTATCTTCGTTGATAAAGCTGAAAGCATGGCTACCAAAACCGTGCATATGACGGAAAGATTTAGGTACGCCACGGTCACTGAAATCAATGGTTAATTGGTGCAGTGATTCAGGTTGATGAGAGAAAAAATCCCATTTATAGGCAGGATTACGTAAATTAGTGTGAGGATCGCGTTTAACAACATGGTTAAGATCTGGGAACTTCAGCGGATCACGAAGATAAAATATCGGGGTATTGTTGCCGACTAAATCCCAGTTCCCTTCTTCAGTATAGAACTTAAGCGCAAAACCACGAATGTCACGTTCAGCATCTGCTGCGCCGCGCTCACCGGCGACGGTTGAGAAACGGGCAAACATCTCGGTTTTTTTGCCTATTTCAGAAAAAATCTTAGCGCGGGTGTACTTAGTAATATCGTGAGTCACCACAAAGACGCCATGAGCGCCAGAACCTTTGGCATGCATACGGCGCTCTGGGATCACTTCACGATCAAAATGGGCAAGCTTTTCTAAGAACCAAACATCTTGTAACAACATAGGACCACGTTGACCCGCGGTCATGACATTATTGTTGTCAACGACAGGGGCGCCAGCATTCGTTGTAAGTCCTCTCTTTTTCATCACACTTCTCCTGTTTTACATGAAAAAAAACAGCGGAATCGCTGATTAAGAAAAAATGTTCTGGTCAAATGGCGAAATGCAAATATTGTGTTTTTTTATAATTTATTTATTATTTTCTTATTTATTGTTTAAAATAAAACTATTTACATAATTAATTATTAAGCAAATGAAATGAAAAATTCACACATATTTAGTAAGTATAGATGATTCATTTCTTTTTGTTGTCTATCGGTTTAGTTGTATTTACGTAAGATGTTTAACATTAAGTAAATAAAGAGGAAATATCATGAAGGTTTATCTTGCCGCGGTAGCAACCGGTTTGTTGTTGATTGCTGAATCAGCGAATGCAATTTCCGTGAATGTTCAGGCTGGCCGCCATTTCACCCATACTTCTGCGGCAATTGGTGATAACAGTGCTGGATTATCCTTTAATGGCAACTGGGCACGCAGTGATCATAATGGGCAGTTGGGAAGTTTGGGAACCGCATTTAGCCTGCCTGTTGGTCCATTGACGGCCAGCATTGGCGGTAAGGCTCTCTATTTATCCCCTAAAGATGGGAAAAATGGTGAGGCATTAGCGGCAGGTGTGGGGTTGAGTTGGACAGTTATGCCCTCTTTAGCTCTGTACGGTGAAGTTTACGGTGCTCCATCCAGATTAACTTCGGGTATTGATTCTTATGCTGAGGCTGCTGGTGGCTTACGTTTCACTGTATTTAAACCGCTGACGGTGGATGCAGGTTATCGAATCATGAACATGAGAGGGAAAGAGGGAAATAGGGATAACAAACTGGCTGATGGATTTTATATCGGTGCTGGTTTGAATTTCTAATTTACTTTTGCATTTTGTCCGCACCATTGCTGATGCGGACAGTTTTGGCTTCTTAATTAACCCACTTTTGGCAGTAAACCACTGACAATACCTATCTGGATAGCAATTACCGTAATTCCGCAAAGAAATACCAGAATCAGAGTGGGTTTTCCGCCTTTTACCCGATAGGCTCGTTGCTCAATTTGACGACTACGCCATGCCAGCATGGAAGGCAGTAACAGGGCGAGAATGGACAGTGCGACTGCGGCGAAAGTTAACGCCATGACAAAGTTTGGATAATACAAAGCACAAAGTAATGGTGGAACAAAAGTAATGATTCCGGTTTGCAGGCGACCGGTCGCGTTGTTACGGCGTTTGAACAGATCTGCCATATAATCAAACAAACCTAAAGAGACCCCAAGAAATGAGGTTGCCAGCGCCAAATCAGCAAACAGACGGACAGCAAGTTCTACACGAGGCGTCGCGACAACCTCTCTCACCGCTTTTAACAGCCCATTCAATCCTGATTGTTCCGCTAAAATTCCGACAAAAGTATGGGAAGAGATGGCGCCCAATGTTGCCAATTGCCATAGGATATAGGCAGTTAATGGGATTGCACTGCCGATAACAAATATTTTACGTAACTTGCGAGTATCGCCTCCCATATAATTGACGATACTTGGCACACTACCGTGAAAACCAAAAGAGGTGAATACCACGGGAATAGCTGATAATACCAAACCTTGTTCCAAAGGCATTGACATCAGGTTAGTGCTTTTGATGTGGGGCATCATGACGGTCAGCATAATAACCAGAAAGATGATTTTTGCCGTAAATAGCAGGCGGTTAATCATATCGACAGATTGAGTACCGATAGTGACAACACAACCGGCGACAAGGGTGAAAATCAGCACGCCAAATGAGACAGAAATAGGTTTATCCAGCCATGAAGAGAGGCTGCCTGAGAGCAACTCACCGGCGCCACTGATATAAGCGGTGGTCAGGGCATACATGAGAAAGAGCATACTAAAACCGGTGAGCCATTGGCCTCCTCGTCCCAGATAGCGTTTTGCCACTGTTCCCAGACCCGTATCGGCCGGGCTGTATTGATAAACTTCCACCAGCAATAAAGCGGTATAGCTCATCAAAACCCAAAGAGCGATTAACATCACAAAGGTTGTTCCAAAGCCGACACCGGCCGCTGCCAGCGGCATAGCCAGCATTCCTGCGCCAATTGTCGTGCCCGCTATGATAAAAATACTGCCAAGAGTACGATTCTTCACGCTTTCCCCTAGTTTCTGAACTGATTGAAATCGTTATAGAAAGGCAGGCTAAAGGATTAACTTATTTATGTCAAACTACGGTTACACTAAGTGTAAATAAATAATTACAATTGTGTTTTTGCATGTTCCTAAATTATGTGTTTAATTAAATATAAAAAGTTACTTATTCTATTAAGTATTTAAAAAGTAATATTTTACCAACACTTAAGTAAGATATACTTTTATTTTAATCTAAATTTACAGTTAAACTAAGACATTGTTCATTCTTTTAACAATTAAACGTATTGTGAAATAAAAATTATCAATGGAAAGAATATCTGTTTGTCTTAGGAAATTAGCTGTATCCGTTCTATTCGCTATATCAGGGGAAGCTTATGCTTCATCGTTTATTAGCCCAGCGGATCAAGAGGTTATCACTCAACAACAAAAAGCGTTATTGCAGCAGGCTCAGCAGCAACGGGAGGCGTTGCGTAACAACATCACTTTATCGCCAGATTTAGCGCCTGAAATTGATGGCGCTAAATCTGTCTGTCATACCGTTCACCATATTCAATTTGAAGGCACTGAGAGCCTTTCCCTGTCAGCGCGGGAAAAGCTAATACAGCCTTATTTATCCCGTTGCTTAACCTTGCCAGATATTAATGAACTGGTGCGTAAAGTATCGAATGCCTATATCGAGCGAGGTTATGTCACTTCTCGTGCTGGACTCAGAGCACAGGATTTATCCACCGGTATGCTCATTATTACCGTGAGTGAAGGCAAAGTTGAATCAATCACACTTGATGGTGAGACACCACTTTCATTGAAAATGGCCTTTCCGGGAATGGTTGGTAAGACATTGAATCTTCGGGATATTGAACAGGGGATGGAACAACTGAACCGGCTTCCTTCCCAGCAGATAACCATTGATATTCAGCCGGGAAAACAGCTTGGTTATTCTGCGGTTATCTTAAAACGAATATCGACTCGTTTGCCGGTTGGCGCCAGTTTGGGGGTGGATAATAGTGGTCAAAAAAGTACTGGTGCCGGGCAAATTAACGCCAGTGTGAATGTAGATAATCTATTACGCCTTGCTGACCAATGGTCATTATCTGCCAGCCGCAACAGCGATTTCCGTAATAATCACCGTAGTCGAAGTTTCTCTTCCAATGTGACGGTTCCTTATGGTGACTGGTTGTTCAGCTATCAATATGCGTGGAACGATTCTTTTCAGAAGGTTCCGATTGGCTCACAAACCTACCGCTATGAAGGTGACAATCAGACTCACCGGCTAGTAATAAACCGGACGTTATATCGTGACGGTGAGCAGAAACTGACTCTGAATGCAGGAATAAGACATCGTCAGACAACGAATTTGTTTGCAGGAAAGAAATTATCCATCAGCAGCCCGACATTAAGTGTTGCCAATCTTGGTATCAATTACAGTTCGGTACTGGCGGGTGGCTATATCACGTTCAACCCTGCATTGAGTTATGGCTTACCCGTGTTAGGTGCAACAAAAGATGACCCGTATTTCCCGGATGCTCCACGTAGCCAATTCCGCAAATTCAGTCTGAGTGCTAGCTATTTTATCCCGGTCACCGACTCCATTTATTACCTCTCATCTGTTTACGGTCAAACCACACCGTACAACCTTTATGCCAGTGAACGTCTCTCATTGGGCGGGCAATACTCTGTTCGGGGATTTAAAGAACAATACCTGACCGGCAATCGCGGTGGGTATTGGCGTAATGAGCTGAACTGGCAGATTGCAACTCTTCCTGTAGGTGAACTTGCCTTAACAGGGGCGCTGGATACTGGCTGGTTACAGGGAAAAACCGGACAAATCGATGGTGGTAATGTTACCGGTACAGCGCTTGGCATATCACTGACTCACCGCAGGTTCAATCAAACGATGACATTGGGAACACCACTGATTTATCCAGACCATCTGAAACCGGATAACTGGGTAGTTTACTGGTCTGTATCACTGATTTTTTAGCGATGTAATACGGGTATATACCAATAACTTTGTACTCAAATTAAGAAAGGACAGAATAATGGATAGACGTAACGGCCCTATGGCAAGGGGCGCTTGTTATCTTTTAATTTATCTTACTGCCGTATATCCCCTTCATCCTGCTATTGCGGCTGGGATCGCGCCAGATAATAACCGAACACAGGTACAAAACCAGGGTAATGTGCCGATTGTAAATATTGCTACGCCTAATGGCGCAGGAATATCTCACAACACCTATAAAGAATTTAATGTTGCCACTCAGGGTGCCGTATTAAATAACGCCACTCAGGCAGTTAAATCACAATTAGCCGGGCAACTTAATGCTAACCCTAACTTAAAAGGGAAATCGGCTGAACTGATTATTAATGAAGTTATTGGCAGTGGTCGATCTGATCTTCAGGGCAAATTGGAGATAGTTGGTCATAAAGCCAATGTGATGATTGCCAACCCTAATGGCATTACTTGTGATGGTTGTGGTTTTATCAATACCGGCAGTGCAACATTGACTACCGGTAAACCTCAATTTGATAAACAGGGCGTGTTGGAAGCATTGGAGGTTAAAAAAGGCCAGATTACTATTGGTGGCAAAGGGCTGGATGGTAAGACAACGGATTATATCGATATTATCAGTCGAGCGACTGAATTAAATGGAAAAATTCAAGCTAATAATTTATCCCTGACGCAGGGAGCTAACCGGATTGATTTTAACGATGGCACAGTGAAAAAAATCACTGGAGAAGGTGCTAAACCTCAATTAGCCGTTGATACCAAAGCATTAGGCGGCATGTATGCCAATAAAATCCGTTTGGTTGCTACAGAAGATGGTGTCGGTGTTAATCTTAAGGATTTAATCAGCAATCAGCGTGATATTACCTTAAACGTTAATGGCAAAATTGAGCTGGGAAATGCCAAAGCCAAAACGGATTTTAATCTTAGCGCTAAAGAGACTCATATTGCGCAAAATATCAAGGTACAAGCGGAACGGGATATTACTCTGGCAAGTACTAAATTGGATAATAAAGGGAGTGTAACTGCGGGCCGGGATATGCGGATATTTGGTGATACTATACGTAATGCCGGAAATAAATCACTTCTGCAAGCTAATAATAATATGTGGTTACAGAAAGATGCTCAGGGGAATAAGAGCGCTCTGATTGAAAACAAGTCTGCGACGATAAAGACTGTGAAAGGGGATTTGGTTGTTCGCACTGATAAACTGGATAATATCAGAGATCAAACCATAACGGAATGGAAAACTATCCCGGCTGATTCAGTAGAAATTAATAAATGGGCTGGTAGTTTTTATGGTATTAGACAAGGTGTTGATTCCGTCATTACATTGGCTGTAAAACTGAAAGATTTTAATCGTGATAAATGGTTTGGTATTGTTGATTTATTAAAAAATAACTTTATCAACATTAAACAGGATAGATTTTCAATAAAGGCGATAAGCCCAGCGGGAAATATTATTTCTGGTGGTAATGCTTATATTAATGCAACTAATTTGCGAAATGATGTTTCATCTATATATGCAAAGCAGGATCTTATTCTCACTGGGGAAAATATTGATATTATCAGCCGTCAATTAGGTAAGAAAAATACATTTTGGCATTATACTACATCAAACCCTCTGGTTGGCAGTGAATTCAAAGATGATGATGCACCACCTGGTGATTGGGATTTATTTTATGTTTATGAAGACGCAGAGTATACCAAGCAAGGAGAGTTATATACTTGGGGAGAAGAAAGTTATATATCGTCTTCAATTAGTGCGGAAAAAAATCTAGTAGCGGATTTTAAAAATAACTTAAATATCAGAACGTTGATTCCTGATGATGCAAAAAATCTGTCAGAAGTAACTGTAACTGCCCGACCTGACACATTATCAGCAAAAAACATTTTGCTTCACGCGGGTAAAATCAATATTACTGATAAACTAAAGGCGACTGATGGGTTAAATATTATTTCCGAGAATGATATTAATCTTAATAATGCCGCATTGATTTCGTCAAATAGTTTATCTATAACAGCAGCTAATAACATTAATGCCTTGCAAGGTGAACTAAAAGGTAAATATGTAACTATTATCAGTCGCAACGGGAATATTCAGTTTCAGAGTAGTAGTAAGCCAGAGTATTTTAATCCTGATAATACGCGTAAAATAAGTAGCCTGGAAGCTACGGGTGATTTACTCTTACATGCAGGTAAGAATATTCTGCTTCGCAATATTTTCTTAACGAAAAGTCATAATATTTCTTTATCTGCGAATAATGATATTACCATTGATAATAACAGTGATTTATTGACACATAAACGAATGGGAGACGTGACCGCTGAGAGTAAAGAACAAACGCTCTTTAATCAGATGTTATCTAAGCTAGGTAAGCTTGATGCCAAAAGCTCGGTTGTGATTAATGCTGGAGGCAATCTATCTGTTAAGGGAGTTAATATCTCAGCAGTAAAAGATATCAATTTAACTTCTGCAAAAAGTATTGATCTCACTCCCCGTGAGTTATCACCTTCGTTGAGTAGATTATTTCCCTCGTCCCGTTCTGGTGAGTTAAGTAGCCGGTTAACCGCAGGAAATAATATCAATATTATCAGTGGTGCAGATATCAATGGCAAAGCGGCTCAAATTAACGCTAAAGGTAACACATTATTATCAGCAGGTCGGAATATTAACTTATTAGCGCTGGGCTATTCCGCTATTGATAATAAGAATGATAACAATAAAGATGATCGCCATATTGTTGCTGTAGTTAATGGTGGAAAACAGCTTACCCTGGCTGCTAATGGAACGCTGATTACCCAAGGCGCGACATTAAGCTCAGGCGGAAATACAACGATTTCTTCCGGCGGCAATATGCGTTTTGAATCAGTGCAGAATCACTTTTACCGAGAAAAAGGCAGGGAATTTACCGAATCAGTCACACAGCAAGGTACTGCATTGACTAGTGGCGGTATACTAACTGTTATTTCAAACGGCAGTATTCTTTTCCAAGCCACTAAACTGACGGCCAAAGGTGGCTATCTATACGCTCAGGCGATGGAAGAATCCAGCCATTATGAGAAAACAGAAACCAAACGTAAGTGGTATGGCAAAAAGAAAACCATTAAACGTACCCGTCATGATGTTACTAATAAAGTCACTGAATTTACTGCGGGTGGTGATATTAATCTGTTAAGTCGGGATGACAGCACTTACGAAGCCAGTAAAATTGCGACTAATAAAAACGCCAAACTGACCAGCACTCACGGTAAAGTCAATTTTAAGGCGGTCAAAAATACCGCTTTTGAACAGACTATTACGTCTTCCAAAGGCTTTTATATTAAGCAAAGGGATAAAGGTTATACCGAAACCCAATGGGTATTACCGCAGATTTTCACTGGTGGAAAGCTGACAGTGGAAGCAGCCAATGGTGTTAGTGCTGATATTAAAGCTAAAAATGGTCAGTCATTGCAAAATGTCCTGGCCGTATTGGGAAATACGCCAGAAACAGCCTGGTTGAAAGGGCTTCGTGAAAATAAAGATATCCAATGGAATGTGGTCAAAGACGCTTATGACAGTTGGGATCACAAGAGCCAGCATTTAAACCCGGTGGTTTCTGCGGTGATTGCGATTGCGGCAGCGGCAGCAACCGCAGGCAGCTCTTTGGCGGCATCTGTTGCATCTTATGCGGGTAATAGCGTTGCGGGTGGGGCGTTAACTGCGGGTATGTCATCACTGGCGGCACAGGCGGCGGTTGCTATTGTGGATAATCAGGGGGACATATCCAAAGCGCTAAAAGTATTAGGTAGCAGTGATGCGGTTAAATCAACAATTACCTCAATGGCGATTGGTGGCGCATTGGCCGGATTTGATTCCTACATGGGATGGGATAAAGCGGCTGATGGTACTACATTAGATCCCACAAAAGCGAAATTACCCCAAATCAGCAATGGTGACTGGAACAAAGTCGTCCAGCGGGTAGCTGGTCAATCCATTATTAGTTCCAGCCTGAATACAGTCATTAACGGCGGCAGTTTTAAAGATAATTTGACTACGGCTCTGTTGGCTAATATTGGCAGCCAGATTAATGCTGAAGGCGCCAGATTGATTGGTGATAATGGCGAGGTATTGGGAATACCGGGTAAAATGTTAAGCCACGCGGTTGTAGCAGGGGTCAGCGCTGAAATTGGCAGAGGAAATGTTAAAGGCGCAATGGCGGGGGCTTTGGCTGCGGAATTGGCTGGCGTCATGATGGGAGATAATCTCATCAAAGCCGAAGAATGGCAGAGAACATCTGAGCGGCAGGCGCAAATTGCCCGTGTTTTTGGCGGCTTTGCCGGAGCAGTATTTACCGGTAAAGCAGATGGCGCTTACAGTGGAGCGAGCAGTGCAGAAAACACTTTCCGTTATAACTATCTGGCCCATCATCAGCGGGAATTAATGGAAAAAGAGCTTGCCGCTGAGTCCAGTTACCTTAAAAAAGCGCAGATTTTTGCTAAATGGGGCTTGATTAGTCACACACAAGATGGCTATCTGGCCGCGGGTTTTGTATCCGGTATTCCATCAGAACTCTATGATAGTGTGGTGGCAATTGTCGGCGCGGTATCTAATCCTTCGGAAGTCATTGAATCGCTTAGAACACTGTTGATTCAGGAGGATATGCCCGGTTTTATCTGGCAGGCAACAAAGGATAGTTATCTCAAGCAGCTTGATACTGTCAAAGCTGAATATGAAAAAGCGGGTCCGGGAGGGGCTTATAATGCGGGTCTGGAGATAGGAAAACTGGTTACTGGAATAGCCAGTATGGCCGGCGGTGGCTTTGGTGCGGTCAAAGGGTCTACATCTGCCACGGCTAAATTGTCGAAAGTCATCTCAAAAGATCCGCACCCAACAGTAGACATACGGAGTGTATATCGGGTAGAAAAAGATGGTAGTAAAACCCAAATGGAGTGGGGAGGAGATATCTATAAGCAGGGGTATCCTTTTGAGGATTTTGTTGCTACGCAGATGCCAGCAGGTTCTCGGTTGCCTGAAAGGTTTGAGGTTTTTGATTTTTATGATGGAAAAACAGGTTTGGCTATCAGTGTAAAAACATTGGATACACGTACTGTTTCCAGAATTAAGAATCCAAAACAACTTTATACTTCTATAAAAGGGAATATAGATGCCACAGTAAACTTTACCGAGGCGAGACTGGGTAAAAAGAATTTAAATGCGGGAATGATTTCACAGCGTGAAGTTCGGATTGCTGTACCCAAAGCTACAACAATAGAACAATGGGAGCAAATTAACCGTGCAATATCTTATGGCTCAGAAAAAAATGTTAATGTCAAAATTATAGTGGTGAAATAATGAGCGAAATTTTTAAACGATGGAGAAATGCTAGATGCATGTTTAATGGCGATTTTTACTGCATTGAAACTTTTTCTGGTTATCGGATGTTAGGCGCTGATCCACAAGGGAGTTACTATTTGCTATCTCCTGATGTAGATGATGAGCAATTAGGTATGGCAGTTCTTGATGCGTTATTTAAGAGTCGGCTCATTCCTTTGGAAGAGATAGATGATTTCTTTGAGCCAGAGAAGTGTGATGGACAATATAAAGAATGGATTGATGAATTAATCAAAACTTATGGTTATCGTTCAAAACGTCGATTATTTAAAAGAATGCGAGATTGTGGTATACAATTGCTGGATGGAAATATCACAATACGACCTACTGGTCATGAAAAACTTGAGCTCTGGACAGGAAAAGGCATTGTTGAATCTGATTATGTCATCATTCCGGCAGACAGTTCCCCTGCGGAAGTGGGTGCAGCATTACGGCTGGCTTTTTCGCGTTGCAGAAGTTATGTTTGACGATAAGGTAACAGTTTGCTTTTGCATTAATTATTCATGATCTTTGATTTAGAGAGTTAATTAAGGTGGACACGTAATAGCTATTATGTGTCCGCTAATTATTTCAAAAGGTTTAAAGCATTATTCAATGAGCCTTATCGCTAAAATTACGGTGGTGAAGTAATGAGTGAGATTTTTGAACGATGGAAAAATGCCGGATGCGTATTTAATGGTGATTTTTATTCAATAACAAGTTATTCAGGTTATCGTTCACTGAATTTAGACCTTTTAGGGGGTAACCATATGTTATTTCCCGATACTTCTGATGCAGAATTAGGTGCCGTGGTTATTAATGCTCTTTCTAACAGTCGATTTATTCCCTATGAGAGTCTTGGTGATTTTTTAGATAATGAAAAAAGAAAAGAACGATATGATCAGTGGGTTACAGAGATGATGGGATTTCATCGCTATCGCTCAAAACGTCAGTTATTTAAGAAGATGAACAGTTGTGATATTTGCTTGTTAGATGGTGTCATAACTATTAAACCCTATGGTCATAAAAAACTTGAACTTTGGACAGGGCAAGGTATTGTCGAGTCAGATTATGTCATTATTCCGGCAGACAGTTCCCCTGAGGAAGTTGGTGCGGCATTACGGCTGGCTTTTTCACGTTGTAGGAGTTATGTTTGACGATAAAGTAGCAGTTTATTTTTGTATTGATTAATCATAATTTTTGATTTATATGATCAATAGGGTGGAATAGCTATTTATGAGTTTCCTAATTATCTTAAAAAGGCTCAAGCAGTTATTAAATTTGTCTTGCCGTCAAAATGGCATGAATGTAGATTTTAAACAAGGGTTAAATGCAAACGCCAAATTTAATGGTGATTTTTACTCTGTCAAAACTTATTCTGGGTATCGCCTGCTTCGAGCTGATCCTCAAGGTCACGAACATGTTCTATCTCCCGATGTAACTGATAGCCAATTGGGTGGTGCCGTTTTAGATTCACTTTCTAAAAGTCGGTTGGTCGATCCTGATGATGATTTTTTCGACAACGAAAGGGCAGCTGAACGATATAAAGAGTGGATTAAGCATTTAATGGAAATTTATAATTACTGCTCAAAACGTCAGTTATTTAAGAAAATGAACAGTTGTGATATTTGTTTATTAGATGGTGTTATAACTATTATGCCTTATGGTCACGAGAAACTTGAGCTTTGGACAGGAAAAGGTATTGTAGAATCTGATAATGTCGTTATTCCGGCAGACAGTTCCCTTGAGGAAGTTGGTTCGGCATTACGATTGGCTTTTTCACGTTGCAGAATTTATGTTTGACAATAAAACAACGGCTTTTGTACTGATTAGTCATGAGTTTTGATTTATAGAATTAATTAAGGTGGACACGTAATAGCTATTATGTGTCCGTTAATTATCTCAGAAGAATCTAAATAATTATTAAATGAGACTTACCCCTAAAATCACGGTGGTGAAATAATGAGTGAGATTTTTAAACGATGGAAAAATGCCGGATGCGTATTTAATAGAGATTTTTACCTCATTGAGATCTTTTCTGATTATCGAATGCTCAGTTTTGATCTACAGGGAGGCCACTATTTATTGCCCCCAAATACAAATGACGAGCAATTAAGTATGGCGCTTCTTGATGCATTATCCAAGAAGAGGTGAATACCATGGGAATAGCGGATAATACCAAACCTTGCTCTAAAAGCATTGACGCTAGGTTAGTGCTTTTGATGCGTCATGACGGTTAGCATAATCACCAGAAAAATGCCTTGTTATTCCAAATTTAAAATGTCACCTTTTGGTGTAAATCCGAGTTTCTATATCCATGCAGGAGGATATATATGCTTCTTGAAACAATAACATCTCTGGAATGCAGTCTTCACGGTGTCCGGCGGTATGACAGAGCATGGCTTGAGAAAATCCTGCATCCTGATTTTCTCGAAATAACTCGCTCAGGTCACTTAGTCGGCCGCAGTGAAACGATTGACGCCCTGATAGCTGAAAATAGTACTAACTGCATCGTAAGTTCCAACTTCCGGCTGACGATAGTGGGAGAAATGTGCGTTATTTTACTTTACAGAACTTACAATCAGGACGGTGGTCATGCAGCACTGAGGTCATCAATTTGGGTATTTTCTAATGAACATAATTGGCGCCTGACTTTTCATCAGGGTACACCGTGTGGATTATAGGTTGGGGTATGCCAGAGCCAGTGCTGCCGCTCAGGGATTAAACGCAATCCTACAAGCGGCCATAAGCAAAAAAGAATTAAATAGCGGAAGGAAATCATCGTATGGTAGCAGCCTAGGAAATATATCGTAAAACTGGTGACTTATTGTATATAGAAAAACTTTTATAAAACGGTTTGTAGACGCAAACTAAGAATACTCCGGTAGGCGTAAAACCATTACTAGTAAAAAATGATGCTTGATATTAATGAGGTATGTAAATGAAAAAAAATGAAGTATATATAAAAATGTTAGTATTATCCCTGAAAATTTAAAAGAGAAATTAATCTGGCCGGGGCCATGAGTAGATAGGGGGCCATTATGATTGATATAAAATTCTATTTATATTCGGTACTGATAACTGTGATTATCTATATCAAATAGCTATAATGGAAATTTATATCTTAGGATAAGGGAGTGATTTATTTTTCCGGTATTGAAACATGAGTTGGATAAATAATGATGAAAATAGTTAAATTAGTAAATATTCAAGAAGTAACCATCAATATTGGTGGTTATATACCTATTGATATCCAATTAATTGATAATATAAACGAAACCCCTTTGTATTGGAGAATTGGTGATAATAAGAAAAGTTTATTAGAGTTTGCTATTTTACCTAGCGATGGCAGAATAGCAGCGATTACTTTGGTTATAATTAATCCAGATTTTATTCAATATGCAGATGATTATCTTATTGAATCATATGAAAGTAAATGTGGTTTTCCTATAGTTGATATGAGTCCGTGGAAATTTATTGAAAGTAATAATTTCAGCCATCGTTTTATTGATGAATTTAATTATGTGATTAAAGTAGATGTTTATCAGGAGGCTATTATGTTGATGATAAAAGAGAAATGTAAATTATCAAGTTGGGTTAAATGTAATAATTCTTTATGGTTGGGACTGGATAATGATGAAAATATCATTAGTATCCTAATAAAAGAGTTATCGAAAGAAGACATTAATAATTTCTTTAATTCTATTGGCTAGAATATGTCAAGCTGGTTTTATCTTAGATGGATATACGGTTTTTTCGTTACTACAGATAATAAATTCAAGAAGTAACAGGCAAATTTGTTATCATTTCCAGTCTAAATACCTCTCATGAATTATACAGCCTACCAATAATATCGAAGACGAAATTATAACTAAATAGAAAAACGTTCAAACTAATTAAAAAGAAGTTAATAAAGGCTTTTAGGTCATTTATTAACTTCCGATATTTTTAATGAGCTCATATATATTTATTTTTTATTTCCCCATAAAAACAGATTTATTCATTTTTATATTGTCAATAATTCTTCATTCTATACTCTTTTAATACTTGGTCTATTACCCAACTGGTTCGTGAGCCTGATTCTCCTGTTGATGGGCAAAATCCCTTTCCTTGCAATTCATTAATGATAGTATTAATTAATGGCATTTCTATATGTTTTGGATTGTCAATATTAAATTGGCGTAATTTACTATTTTCGTCATAATATGAAATGGCCGAATTTCCAAATGTGGAGAAAGATATTTTTCCTTTAGTACCAATTATTTCAACATTATCTCCTCTAGAGTTCGATGCAAAATTCCAGATACCCACACCTTGAATATTATTTTCAAACATAAATGACATTGATACGCAATCTTCCGCAGGATAAGCATTCCCTTGAGAATTTGCATGTCCTTTGACAGAAATAATCTTCCCTAAAAGAAAGTCTAATATATCAAGAGTATGGCATGCTAAATCAACAAATAATCCACCACCGGAAATTTCTGGATTAACGACCCAAGGTAAATGATGAGGATCTTGGTAACATTGCTCTATCTCTCTGTAAAGTATACAACTTACAATTCTTGGTGTTCCTATAGCACCTGACTCAATTAATTCTTTGATCTTTAAGAATCTTGGCAATGCTCTCCTATAATAAGCTACAAATAAAGGGACATTTTGAGACTGGCAGGTAGCGATCATTTCATTACATTCTTCAAATGTTAATGCCATAGGTTTTTCTACATATATTGCTTTACCAGCTTCAGCCGCTAAAATGGTATATTCTTTATGTGTAGAGGGTGGTGTTGCAATATATACTGCATCAATGTCTTTGTCATTAATAAGTGAATTAGCATCAGAATACCATTTAGGCACATTATGCCTCTTGGCAAAGTCCTCGGCTAAATTAGCATTGCGTCGCATTACTGCAACCAATTCAGAGTTATCTAATTTATAAAAAGCAGGGCCGATTTTTACTTCAGTAACATCACCACAACCAATAATGCCCCATTTTATTGTTTTTTGCATCTTATTTTCTCAATATGTTTATATTAAATTCTTTCCTAATAAAATCTTGATGGAGATTATAGTAACATTCTGATTTATCCCATTTTTTTCGTTCCAATATATGATTATATAACATGTTTCTTACTTTTGAATCAAGTGAGTTAATATCATCTTCATCGTATTTCTTATAATCTATTATACCAAAGTGACATGTGGGTTCACATCTATGCCCAATTAGATTTCAAATTACAGCATGGTGGCAAGTGAAAGCAACCAACAAAGTAGCAACTTAAAAGATGAAGGGGATAAATCAGTCAGTAAATATCTTGATGATATAAAGATACTCCTTTATGTTTTTTCCGATAATTAAGCTTTTTCAGGGCTTAAACCCTACCACATTAACCGTTTTATCCATTTTTCTATCGTATTATTTTTTATGATTTGCTTCATAAAGTAATGGCAAGAAAACGCTTAAATCTCTGTTATTCGAATAATATTCTTTTGCGTGCTGATTTCTTTTCAACTCTTTGCTAATGGCTAATGGACTTTGATTGAATGCAATTAACTCTCGCTCTATCCCACATGCTTGCAGTCATGATTGCAGTAATATATATTGCTTGCAATGCATGCTAAATGAGGAAATGAATCTATGCCATCCATTACTGTCAGAAATGTACCGGACGAAGTGCATCGTGCTTTGCGGGTACGTGCAGCCACACACGGTCGTAGTGCTGAGGCTGAAATCCGGTTTATTCTGGAAAACGCCGTACAACCGGCGGGGCGCATCAAGCTGGGTTCCTTGCTGGCAAAAATCGGCCGCGAGGCGGGGGGCGTCGATCTTGAGATCGAGCGTGATAAGACACCTGCCGAGCCGATGAGTTTTGAATGATACTGCTAGATACGAACGTGATTTCCGAGCCGCTGTGGCTCAGCGGCCACCCCGCTGTGGTTGCCTGGATAGATGCACAGAATGTCGAGACGCTTTACCTGTCCGCGATCAGCTTGGCTGAGCTGCGCTTTGGGGTTGCAGCGCTGTCCAATGGTAAGCGCAAAGATACCCTGCATAGAAACCTGGAGCGGAGTGTTGTCCCTTTATTTACCGGCCGTATCTTGCCATTCGATGCGGCCGCTTCGGAAGCTTATGCCGATATTATGGCGCGAGCGAAGAGCGAGGGGAAAGCCATTGGGAAGGCTGACGGGTATATTGCGGCTATTGCAGAGGCGAATGGGCTGATTGTTGCAACCCGTGACACATCACCCTTTGAAGCTGCCGGGCTTACTGTTATTAACCCTTGGAAGGGCTAATAACATAGTTGTTATTACTTATGGGCTTACGTTCTTGGTGCGTGTAATAATGAGCAAATAATCACTATTATCTGCCCACCAAGAAGACCAATTTTAATTACTAAAGCTCAATCTCAATATCACTAAGTGGATGACAGCAGCAGGGTAAGATCTCGCCTTCATTAACAAAAGCCAGAGGTTTGCGTCGATAGCCGACTTTGCCTTTTATCAATTTGACACGGCAGGAACCGCAATAACCTTCGCGGCACTGGTATTCAGCTTGAACTCTACCTTGTTCCAGTGCCTCTAGCAGACTGTTATGTAGCTTGGGAGAGCTGTAGATATGATAACCCTGCATACCATGCAGGGTTACTTTATAGCTTGTCATCAGAGTTCAAAATCACTCAGGTCGTCAGGGTTAACTTCAGCATCAATCTGACCAACCAGATATGAGCTGACTTCAACTTCTTGCGGCGCGACTTGAACGTTATCAGACACCAGCCAGGCGTTAATCCACGGAATCGGGTTAGAACGCGTTTCAAATGGCAGCTTCAGCCCGACAGCCTGCATGCGGATGTTAGTAATGTACTCAACATATTGACACAGAATATCTTTGTTCAAGCCAATCATGGAACCTTCGCTGAACAGGTAATCTGCCCACTCTTTTTCTTGTTCCGCCGCTTGAACGAACAGGTCATAGCACTGTTGTTCACACTCTTTGGCAATTTCTGCCATTTCCGGGTCGTCCTGACCGGAGCGCAACAGATTCAGCATATGTTGTGTGCCGGTCAGATGTAGTGCTTCGTCGCGAGCGATCAATTTGATGATTTTCGCGTTACCTTCCATCAATTCGCGTTCAGCAAAGGCAAATGAACAGGCAAAGCTGACGTAGAAGCGGATCGCTTCCAGCGCGTTAACGCTCATCAGGCACAGATACAGTTGCTTTTTCAGTTCACGCAGACTTACCGTGATGGTTTTACCGGCAATCTGATGTGTTCCTTCACCAAATAGTTGGTAGTGATTAGTCATCTCAATCAGATCATCGTAATAAGCGGAAATATCTTTCGCCCGTTTCAGAATCTCTTCGTTGGTGACGATATCATCAAACACAACCGCCGGATCGTTAACGATATTCCTGATGATGTGAGTGTAAGAACGTGAATGAATCGTTTCAGAAAAAGACCAAGTTTCAACCCAGGTTTCCAGCTCAGGGATGGAGATCAAGGGCAGAAAAGCCACGTTCGGGCTGCGGCCCTGAATAGAGTCCAGCAGCGTTTGATATTTTAAGTTACTGATAAAAATATGCTTTTCATGGTCCGGCAGCGCATTGTAATCAATGCGATCGCGAGACACATCGACTTCTTCCGGGCGCCAGAAGAAAGAGAGCTGTTTTTCGATCAATTTCTCGAAAATCGGATACTTTTGTTGGTCATAACGGGCTACGTTTACTGGCTGACCAAAAAACATTGGTTCCTGTAACTGATCGTTTTTGACTTGTGAAAAAGTGGTATAGGCCATAACTTCCTCAAATTAAATCTTACACGCGCCGCCTTCACAATCGGAATCAGCAGATTCCACGACTTCTTCCAGGTCATCCTGAATGTCTTCCGCACCATCACGGGTATTGTGGTAATACAGTGTTTTCACACCATATTTGTAAGCGAGCAGCAAATCTTTCAGCAGTTGATTCATCGGCACTTTTCCACTCGGGAAATGTGTTGGATCGTAGTTGGTATTGGCAGAGATCGATTGATCGATAAATTTCTGCATGATACCAACCAACTGCAAGTAGCCATCATTGCCCGGCATTTGCCACAAGAGTTCGTAAGCGCTTTTCAGACGCTCATATTCCGGCACAACCTGGCGCAAAATGCCATCTTTTGATGCTTTGATGCTGATATAACCACGAGGTGGTTCAATGCCGTTGGTGGCGTTAGAGATCTGGGAAGAGGTCTCTGACGGCATCAAAGAAGATAATGTGGAATTGCGCAGACCATATTGTTTGATATCGTTGCGCAATGCTTCCCAGTCATAGTGCAGCGGTTCATTGGTCAATGTATCCAGCGCTTTTTTATAGGTATCGATAGGTAGGATACCTTTAGAATAGGTGGTTTCTTTAAACCACGGGCAAGCGCCTTGTTCTTTCGCCAGTTCATTAGAGGCTTTCAACAGGTAATACTGGATAGCTTCAAATGTTTTGTGAGTCAGGTTGTTAGCGCTGCCATCTGAGTAACGTACACCGTGTTTCGCCAGATAGTAAGCATAGTTGATGACACCAATGCCTAATGTACGGCGACCCATTGCCCCTTGTTTGGCGGCAAGGATAGGGTAGTCCTGATAATCAAGCAGGGCATCAAGGGCACGGACCGCCAGAGTAGCCAGTTCTTCCAGCTCATCAAGATTTTCAATTACCCCCAAGTTGAATGCGGACAAGGTACACAGTGCGATTTCACCATTTTTATCATTGATATCATTCAATGGCTTGGTTGGCAGTGCAATTTCCAGACACAGGTTTGATTGGCGCACCGGGGCGACTAAAGGATCAAATGGGCTGTGGGTGTTGCAGTGATCTACGTTCTGAATATAGATACGGCCGGTAGAAGCACGCTCTTGCATCATCAGGGAGAAGAGATCAACCGCTTTCAGACGTTGCTGGCGGATATTACTGTCCTGCTCATATTTGGTGTACAAGCGCTCAAATTCATCCTGATCGGCAAAGAATGCATTATATAGCCCTGGAACATCGGATGGACTGAACAGGGTAATCTCTTCACCTTTGATCAGGCGCTCGTACATCAGTTTGTTAAGTTGTACGCCATAGTCCATGTGACGAACACGGTTTCCTTCAACGCCACGGTTGTTTTTCAGTACCAGCAGGCTTTCAACTTCCAGATGCCATAATGGATAGAACAGTGTCGCAGCGCCGCCACGAACGCCCCCCTGAGAGCAGGATTTGACCGCGGTCTGGAAATGTTTATAAAAAGGAATACAGCCGGTATGGAAGGCTTCACCATTACGGATTGGGCTTCCCAGTGCACGAATACGGCCTGCATTGATACCAATACCAGCACGTTGAGAAACATATTTTACAATCGCGCTGGAAGTCGCATTAATGGAATCTAGGCTATCATCACATTCAATCAACACACAGGAGCTGAATTGACGAGTCGGGGTGCGTACACCTGCCATGATCGGGGTAGGCAGAGAAATCTTAAATGTGGAAGTTGCGTCGTAAAAACGGCGAATATAGTCCAGACGTGTCTCTTTCGGATAACCGGAGAATAGGCAAGCCGCGACCAGAATATAGAGGAATTGGGCACTTTCATAAATTTCACCGGTAACGCGATTCTGAACCAGGTATTTACCTTCAAGCTGTTTGACCGCCGCGTAAGAAAAGTTCATATCACGCCAATGGTCAATAAATTCGTTCATTTGCTCGAATTCTTCTTTCGAGTAGTCTGTAAGCAAGTGCTTGCCATATTTGCCCATTTTCACCATACGGGATACATGGTCATAGAGTGCGGGTGGCTCGAATTGACCGTAAGCTTTTTTACGCAGGTTGAAAATTGCCAAGCGGGCGGCCAGATACTGATAGTCAGGTGCATCACCGGAGATAAGATCAGCGGAAGCTTTGATCATCGTCTCATGAATATCTGAGGTTTTGATGCCATCGTAAAATTGGATTTGAGAACGCAGTTCTACTTGTGATACCGAGACATTTTTCAGTCCATCGGCTGCCCAGTTAACAACCCGGTGGATTTTATCAAGGTCAATTCGTTCTTTGTGGCCATCACGCTTTGTTACTAGCAGACTATGGTTCATGGACAGGCATACCTTACATTTACTTTCAGATTCGCTCCCACCTGCTTTGTGTCTTTGACTTAGACCAAAACATAACCCTCTCAGTGGCGAAGAAACCCACGAGAGAGTAGTGGTAATGGAATGTTAAGGAACACAATATGTAGGGGGTACACTAAATAATGACAACAAGATAATGTTAAAAGCAGCTTTTATCAAGTGCACAAAAATGCGGATTCTTGTGGATAACTTGAGGACTAAAATTTATTAAAAAGCCGGAAGCCTGCATCATTACTAGCGGTTGCTCTGACAGAAACATCGGCAAAAATGGGTAAAAAAATTCCTGAAAATGTGATTTATTTGCCGCTTTATTAATCTGTCAGATAAACATGTCAGACATACTGGGTGTGTAACATATAATTGACGTCTACATTGTGACCAAGGCTAAATTTATCTGTTAACGGGTTGTAATGCAGGCCGATAATATGCTTTTCCCGTAGGGGTGTTCTGTCAATCCAGCCTATCAATTCTGATGGCCGGATAAATTTTTTCGCATCATGAGTTCCCTTCGGTACCATTTTTAGAATGTATTCCGCGCCGATTATTGCCATAAGCCAGGCTTTTTTGTTGCGGTTAATGGTAGAGAAAAAGACGTGTCCGCCGGGTTTCACTAACTGAGCACAAGCCTGAACGACCGATTGTGGATCTGGGACATGCTCCAGCATTTCCATACAGGTGACGATATCATAAGCTTGTGGATATTTTTCGGCGTGGCTTTCTACTGTTTCCTGTACATAGGTCACGGAGATACCTGTTTCAAGGGCGTGTAGTCTGGCAACTTGAAGTGGTTCCGTACCCATATCCAGCCCGGTCACATCAGCCCCTTCACGGGCCATACTTTCTGACAAAATACCGCCGCCACAGCCCACATCTAACACTTTTTTACCGAAAATGCCGCCAGAACGCTGCAAAATATAATTCAGGCGTAGTGGGTTAATCCGGTGCAGTGGCTGAAATTCACCTTCCAAATCCCACCAGCGAGAAGCAATCGCTTCAAATTTTTCTATTTCCTGTTGATCAACATTGTTTGGGGTGGAAGGGGTTTTGATGTTCATCAGCGGTTGTTGCTCCTTAAACTTTCTTTAAACAGGCGGATTCACTCAGTTCTGAGATAGTATACACGGCTTAATTTTTAAATACCCGTATCTGATTTTTATAAAACTGTTGGGGTGTGGTATAGTTCTAAACCTTTGAATTCGGAATGTATGAGGGATAGTGGGCTCCATGAGCGACATTGCCAGAGAAATCACCCCGGTCAATATCGAAGAAGAGCTGAAAAGCTCGTATTTGGATTATGCGATGTCTGTTATTGTCGGGCGCGCACTACCAGATGTTCGAGACGGACTAAAGCCGGTACACCGTCGCGTACTTTATGCCATGAGTGTACTGGGAAATGATTGGAATAAACCCTACAAAAAGTCTGCCCGTGTTGTCGGGGACGTCATCGGTAAGTACCACCCACATGGGGATAGTGCAGTCTACGACACGATTGTTCGTATGGCTCAGCCATTTTCCTTGCGCTATATGTTGGTTGATGGTCAGGGTAACTTTGGGTCAGTTGATGGTGACTCAGCCGCCGCTATGCGTTACACCGAAGTGCGTATGGCGAAAGTTGCCCATGAACTGTTAGCGGATCTGGAAAAAGAGACTGTCGATTTTGTGCCGAACTATGATGGTACAGAACAGATCCCGGAAGTGATGCCAACGAAAGTACCAAACCTGCTGATCAACGGTTCTTCCGGTATCGCAGTGGGTATGGCAACTAACATTCCTCCTCATAACTTGTCCGAAGTTATTGATGGTTGTCTGGCTTATATTGAAGATGAAAATATCAGCATTGAAGGGCTGATGCAGTATATTCCTGGCCCAGATTTCCCTACTGCTGCGATTATTAATGGTCGTCGCGGTATTCAGGAGGCTTATCGTACTGGTCGCGGTAAAATTTATATCCGTGCCCGTGCGGAAATTGAAGTGGATGAGAAGAATGGTCGTGAAACTATTTTAGTGCACGAGATTCCTTATCAGGTCAATAAAGCCCGTCTGATTGAAAAAATTGCCGAATTGGTGAAAGAAAAACGCATCGAAGGGGTTAGTGCACTTCGTGACGAATCTGATAAAGACGGCATGCGGATTGTGATTGAAGTGAAACGGGATGCGGTGGGGGAAGTGGTTCTGAATAACCTCTATTCTTTGACTCAACTCCAGGTTTCTTTTGGTATCAACATGGTGGCCCTGCATCAGGGGCAGCCGAAGCTGCTGAATCTGAAAGATATTATTTCGGCCTTCGTATGCCACCGCCGTGAAGTGGTCACTCGTCGTACCATCTTTGAATTACGTAAAGCCCGTGAACGTGCCCATATTCTTGAAGCATTGGCCGTGGCACTGGCGAATATTGATCCTATCATCGAACTTATCCGTCTTGCTCCGACACCAGCCGAGGCAAAAGCTGCATTGGTTGCTAAGCCGTGGGAATTAGGTAGTGTTGCTGCCATGTTGGAACGTGCCGGTGATGATGCCGCCCGCCCTGAATGGCTGGAACCACAATATGGTGTGCATGACGGTAAATATTATCTGACCGAACAACAGGCTCAAGCCATTCTGGATCTGCGTTTGCAGAAACTGACCGGCTTGGAGCATGAAAAACTGCTGGATGAATATCGTGAATTGCTGACATTAATCGGCGAGTTGCTATTCATTCTAGAAAATCCTGAGCGTTTGATGGAAGTGATCCGTGAAGAGTTGTTGGCAATTAAGGCGCAATACAGTGATGCTCGCCGTACTGAAATCACGGAAAATACGGCTGATATCAATATTGAAGATTTGATTAATCAGGAAGATGTTGTTGTCACCTTGTCACATCAAGGGTATGTCAAATATCAACCATTGTCTGACTATGAAGCGCAGCGCCGTGGTGGTAAAGGTAAATCCGCAGCGCGTATTAAAGAAGAAGATTTTATTGACAAGTTGTTGGTTGCCAATACTCACGATACGATCCTCTGCTTCTCCAGCCGTGGCCGCCTGTACTGGATGAAGGTTTATCAATTACCGGAGGCTAGTCGTGGCGCACGCGGTCGTCCGATTGTTAACCTGTTGCCGTTAGAGCAAAATGAGAGAATTACGGCGATTCTGCCGGTGCGTGAATATGAAGAAGGGCTGTATGTCTTTATGGCTACTGCCAGTGGGACCGTGAAGAAAACCGCGTTGCAAGATTTCAGCCGTCCGCGCAGTGCGGGTATTCTCGCCGTTAATCTCAATGAAGGTGATGAGCTGATCGGCGTTGACCTGACTGACGGTAATAACGAAGTTATGTTGTTCTCCGCGGAAGGGAAAGTTGTTCGTTTTGAAGAGGAAGCGGTTCGTTCAATGGGGCGTACCGCTACCGGTGTACGGGGTATTAAACTAAATGGTAAAGATAAAGTTGTTTCTCTGATTATCCCGCGTGGAGAAGGAGAAATTCTAACGGTCACTGAAAACGGTTATGGTAAACGTACCGCTGAAAACGAGTATCCAATTAAATCCCGTGCAACACAGGGGGTTATCTCGATTAAAGTCAGCGAACGTAATGGTAATGTGATCGGGGCAATTCAGGTTGAACCAACCGATCAAATAATGATGATTACGGATGCTGGCACATTAGTACGAACAAGGGTGTCGGAAGTCAGTGTTGTTGGCCGGAATACTCAAGGCGTAACACTTATTCGTACCGCTGAAGATGAGAAAGTTGTCGGCTTACAGCGGGTTGCTGAGCCCGAAGATGATGACGATGATGAAGATGGGCTGGCAGTAGAAGGGGAAGAAGTGAAAAGTGATAGCACCGATTTACCTGATGCTAACAGCAGCGGGTCAGTTGATCCGGTTTAAGTGAGGATAGTTTTTCACTTGATTTAAGAAACAGGTACTTCGGTACCTGTTTTTTTAATATCGAAATATGCAACAGATGGGCCTTTTTAATCTTTAAGTTCTGGTATATCTTGTCATTAATGACGTTGAATGATGCTGGTTTTTATCAGGTAACCTTTTGAGATATCTTTCTTCTTTTCGTACATCGCTGAAAATATCCCGTTATCTTTTCCGGGTGCTTGGCTTAATGTTGTGGGCGTTAGGCGCTTTATTAACAGCTTTTTACCTGGTTAATATCTTTAATGAAGTCAAGTCGGATATTCGGCAAGAATACAATGCTAATTATGATTCCACACTCTCTTATGTGCGTCATACAGCAAGTGTTCTGCGGGATATCCAATATATGACAGAGAAGCATTTACTGAATTCTAATGGAAAAAATGCTATTTTTGATTTTCCACATAATAGCCCGGCGTTTTCTTACCATCCTTTGAACCAAAGCGCTGACTGTCGTACTTTTCGCAACAATACTCATAGTTATTTAAATTCGTTGAATAACCTTATCTTCTATTGGAAAGATAATCTTGCTGCGCCTCAAGGGTTGAATCAGGTTTTTCTGGTGGGCACACAAAGTATGTGTATGGTGAATTTTTCTATCCGTAATACCACGACTGAACCCGATACGTTGAAAAAAATAGTTTATGAAAATTCACGTAGGCTTATCAGCCTGAAAGAGCAAGGTAAAGAACGAAATATTTATTGGGTTATACCGGGTGCAAGATCTGATAGCGGCCATCTCTACGTGTTGGCTCCGGTATATGTCAATGGTGAGATGGTTGCTATGATAGGCATTGAACAATTCATCAGATTGGACTCTTTTATTCAGAGACAAGACCGCCCAGTTTCAATAACGTTATTGAATCGCAGTAATCAACCGGTGTTGCATTATCCAGTAAATGATGACTATAAACTTCATTATGCTGATTATCAGTTGGAAGCGCCTTATTTTGGCTATGATGATAATTTTACTGATTTACTGTTAAAACGTCGGTTAATGCCATCTTCATTCAGTATCATTTATGCACTGCCACTGAAAACTATTTTTGAAGGTTTTAAGCTACAGATTATTAGCAGTTTTGTGCTTAATGTATTATCTGCCTTTGTCATCATTATCTTGGTGTATCTGTTTGAACGGAAAATGTTTGTTCCGGCTGAAGAGAATGCCATTCGCCTGGAAGAGCATGAGCAATTTAATCATAAAATTGTGGCTTCAGCGCCGGTTGGGATCAGTATATTGCGGGTCAGTGATGGCAGTAGTATTCTGAGTAATGAGTTGGCACATAATTATTTGAGAATGCTAACGCACGAAGATCGGGAACGGATTATTCATATTATTTGTGACAGAACCAGCAGTTATGTTGATGTTGTAACCAGTAATCATCATCATTTGCAAATCAGTTTTGTTCATTCCCGCTACAGGAATGAAGAGGTGGCAATTTGTGTCTTGGTTGATATTAGTGTCCGTGTGCGGATGGAAAAATCATTACAGGAAATGGCGTTGGCATCAGAACAGGCTAACTATTCTAAATCTATGTTTTTGGCTACCGTCAGTCACGAGTTGAGAACGCCGCTTTACGGTATTATTGGCAACCTGGAGTTATTACAAGCACATTCATTGCCTGCTGAATCTGTCCGTTTGTTATCAACGATGAACAACTCCTCAGCGCTGTTGCTAAAAATCATCAGTGATATTCTCGACTTTTCAAAGATTGAATCTAAACAGCTTAAAATTGAGTCTAGAGAATTTTCCTGTCAGGAAGTTATCTCTCATGTTATTTCTAACTATTTACCACTAGTAGTGAAAAAGCCGTTGACCTTGTATTGCTATATTGAACCGGATGTTCCAGATTATATCTGCAATGATCCGGTTCGATTACAACAAGTTATATCTAATCTATTAAATAATGCGATTAAATTCACTGATACCGGATGTGTGATTATCCATGTGACAGTTGATAGAGATTACTTATACGTCAGAATAAAGGACACTGGCGTCGGTATCTCTGATAAAGCGCTTATTCAGTTGTTTGATCCATTTTTTCAGATTATGCCAAATACGGAAAGTTCATCTCAGGGAACAGGGCTTGGTCTGGCGATTTGTGAAAAACTGATCAATCTGATGGATGGTGATATTGAAGTCATTTCACAACCACAGGTAGGAAGTATGTTTTCTATTCGTTTACCTTTATATGGTGCGAAATATAGGCCAAAAACTCAGTTAATAAATGAGTATCAGCGAAAAATCATCTTGGCTATACGTAATCTTTATCTGGAGGAGTTTTTACAGCGTTTTCTGGTTCATCATGGTTTACACACTGTTTTATACAGTGAGCAAAACACAGAGGGTAGTGAAATTGTTATCAGCGATTTTCCTGATGCGGTTATTTCCCCTGTATACGCTTATATTGAATTATCGACGGACTATATTGGCTCACCGGAACAAATCAGAGAAAACTATTGGTTACATAACACTTACCATTTACATGATTTGTCGGTAATGATTGAGCGGCTGATTTCGCCGAATCATAATGTGGTATTGAATACCGCCGCACCTGTTTTTCAGGCAAACACCCGGTTTAATACTATTGTGGTTCTGGTGGTAGATGATCATCCTATCAACCGCCGTTTATTGGCCGATCAGTTGAAATCCATTGGTTTTCAAACAGCGGTGGCAAATGATGGATTAGATGCGTTGGAATATTTGAAGAACGGGGGGATTGATATTGTTCTGACGGATGTCAATATGCCCAATATGGATGGTTATGCGTTAACAATGTATTTACGGAATGATGGGTGTAAGCTGCCGATTATTGGTATTACGGCAAATGCACTGGCAGAAGAAAAACAACGCTGTATTGATGCAGGAATGGATGATTGTTTGTCTAAACCGGTTTCTCTGGTGACTCTCAGACAGACACTGACGAAAATGATTTGAAACGATGATTTATAAAATAATGCCCGGTACAAACAAATAGTTACCGGGCATCAGGACGACTTTCAGGTTAAAATAACGAACGATATTTACTGAACGTGATTGTTCGTACCGATAGTGACAGAAGCAAGATAATTGAGTAATGCAATATCGTTATTTACCCCCAGTTTTACCATAGCCGATTTTTTCTGACTGCTGATAGTCTTGACACTGCGTTTAAGTTTTTTGGCAATGTCTGTTACCAAAAAGCCTTGGGCAAATAGACGTATAACTTCACTCTCTTTTTGTGATAACGGTTTATCGCCATAGGGGGTTTTCGTCACTTTTTTCAACAGTTCAGAAACGCTTTCTGGCATAAATTTTTCCCCTTGTTTCAGGGCCGTTAATACATCAGGTAAATCTGTTGGTGCTCCTTGTTTTAAGACAATGCCTTCAATATCAAGTTCGAGTACAGCACTTAAAATTGCTGGATTATTGTTCATGGTTAGAACAATGATGGATAGCCTGGGATAATGGCGTTTGATGTATTTAATCAAATTGATCCCATCGCCGTATATGTCCCCAGGCATGGACAGATCCGTGATCAGTACGTTTGCTTTAATACAGGACAGATTGTTGATCAATGTGGTCGAGTCTTCAGACTCAGCGACGACGTTGATCCATTCAAGCCGCTCAAGTGATTTGCGGATGCCAAACAGGACAATCGGATGGTCATCAGCAATAATGACGTTAAGGTTATTCATCTTATTAGTTACCCTGCTGCAATAGCCTTTTGGTGAAGGATTCAATACGGCCAATGCTATTCTTAATCTCTATTTCATTACTGTCTGTTATGTGTTGTTCCAGTGTTTCGCAAGAAAGTTTGAGGAGTTCTAGGTCTAACATAGCAAAGACGCCTTTCAGGCGATGTGCTGTTTGCGAAAGCGATATCAGATCATATTGTTCTATATCAGTATACAGCTTATTAATATCTATCGGTACTGTCTCGACAAATAATTGTCGGTAATCGCTATCAGTTAGCTGTTTTTGATAACTATTTATAACATTGCCAAAATCGTAATCGCTGCTTTCATCGTTAAATGCTGACATTTCTAAATTTGCAGTGAATTCGTTAAAACTGAAACTTCTCTCAATTAATAACGAAATGGCATTGATAACCGCTTCACTCAGATTGTAGTTACATCGAATATAGTCAGGTTTTATCTGCTCAAAGCTGGCCAGATTATCAACCAGTAATATAGTCGATTTTGCCGAATCGTAGGGTTTATCCGTCAACATGATATCGTATTCTCGATCCATATTTTCTGGCTTTTTATCGAAGTAAACAGCGCCATAATGATGCAGATGATTTTGCACGATCTTACGGATCTCCGTATTGCTGATATCCAGCAAGGCAGTAATGTCTTCCAGGAGCGGCGGGCATTGGTCTTGGCCGATTATTAAGGGCAGACTGATAGCATAGCGCGTACCCAGGCTGGGTTTGCTGTTTATAGTAAAATGACCATTTAATTTTCTACATAATTGGTTACATAGATAAAAGGTCAGTCCTGAATTGGATTGATATTTATCACCTGTGGCTTTGCTTAAAAATGGATAATTCAAGTTTGTTAAATCTGTTGAATTAAGTCCGGTTCCTGTATCTATAATTTCGATTTGAATTTGTTCTTTGTATTCCTGAGAATAATTAACGATGAGAGATATTTTGCCATAAGATGTGAGCGTGATTGCATAATTGACTAACATCAGGACGATCTTACTGATGGCAGTATTATCGCCAATAAATAGTGATTCAGGATTAATATTACAATGATAATAATAATTCAATCCTTTATTATTCATCTTAGGAAACACTTTTTTAATAATATCTTCTAAAATGACTGATAATGAAAATGATTCATTTTTTGCTTGCCATTCACCTGATTCTAATTCATTGAGTAATGAAATATTCTCGATCCAGTCGGATATATATTCAGATTTAGTTAATAAATTATCGACGATACGAACACTATTTTCTTCTATAAGAATTTGTTTCAGTTGGTAAGCGATATGATCTAATTCCTTTATTGGTTGTTGTAATTCAGAACGAATGTTGGTCAACATAAAACGCCGAGCTTGTACACTCTTATCGTGTTCCAAATGGGCAAGTTGTAGACGCCGGCTAATTAATGCTTCCTGATCTTTATCTTGCAGTAAAAACAGATAAGTTTCTGGCAACAGGCGAATGCTGTACATGTTAATTTCATAGACTGAATCATCAATTGAGGTTTGGATGACACCATGATGTTGCTTTGCCATCATCTTAATTTTATTTAAATCGACATTCGGCAACAGATGATCGGCGATATTATTGCACATAATTATCTGATTTACTGAGAAATCATAAATCAATAAGCCAATCGGAATATTGGAGATAATATCGTGACTTAACGCATCCTTGATTTGTAGCTGGTGACTCATCAGGGCATTTGGCGCGATATATTTTCTACGAATGTAAATAAGCCCACCTAAGGACAGGATAATAAATACTGAATCAGCCAGTAACAACCAGATGTTTCTGTATAACAAATCGATTAGCAAATCTTTGAGTGATATCCGATACAGCAGTTTGTATTGCGTACCTTTAAGCGATTGGGAAAATTCGAGCCAGAAACCATTTTGTGAAATATTGACTTTATTAATTTCATTAGGGGGTTGCTCGTCATCCAACAATAGACTGAAGTTGGCCGCTGCCATATCCATAGGAAGAAGATGACAAATAGGCAAATCAAAAGCGATAACTGTTGCCAATTGACCCGGTGAATTGAACGTCGCCCGATAAGTATAAAAATGGATATTTTCGCCATTTAACTTACGGATTGATGAAATATTTTCCCGTTCATCTAACGCGGTGGATTGCATCAGCATTTCTGAACGTTTTGATTCGGCAGTCAGTGTTAGATAACTTTCTTTAAACCTCAATTCTGGTTTAAGAATAGAGTGAGTGGTTATCAGAAACAGACTGTTATCTTTACCATTCAGGTAGTACATGGAGTTGTATTCATTGCGGGTGCCCCACAAAATCTCCATATAGTTGGAAAGGCGCTGTGCCAACTCTACACTTGCAGTGTTGTGGTGACCAAAAATAATCGTGTCGATAGTTTGATAACTATTCTCAAGCCAGTAAACATCAGGTCGTAGCTTCATCGGTGTGACGAGTTCTGGTGGTTTAAAAGATGAGCTATTGGCTTGTTTAAAGATAGAATTAGCGTGGTAACGATAATCTTCTATCTGTAATACTATTTTGGTTGCGACACTATTTAGCGCATATTTTTTCCCCATTAGCCAGGCATTGAAGTAGTTATAGCTGTATAAAAACAGGGAAACAAAAAGCAGAATAATGAACAGACCGTAGTAACGGTTTATGGTCGATGAATTAATAGAAAATTGTTTGTTATACATTCGTTGAGTAAAAGCCTTAATAATTGCTTGGCTGTTTAGCGAGCTCGTTAAATTGGTGAATCTTGTGATTCGATCTATTTAGGCTAATTTTAGCAGGATCAGGGCTGAAAAGGATATTATAGATTGAGGATTGAGCGAATAGTAAAAAAATCACAGAATTTTTACGATAGAGACTAGACATATTATCATGTTAGGCGCATAATCTCGCGCCATGGAAGGATGGCCGAGCGGTCGAAGGCAGCGGTCTTGAAAACCGCCGATGGGAAACCATCCTAGAGTTCGAATCTCTATCCTTCCGCCAAATAATGACCCTATGCATCTTCTTGCATGGGGTTTTTTCATTTCCATATGCCATTTAGATAATAATCAATCCATTTTCATGGACATAAGGTGACCATTCATCTATTGAGCAACAAATGATGGGGGATGAAAGTCCACAGCCTGATTGATCTGAAATCTATCAATTTCCAATGAGTAAGTGTGTGCGATGGTTTCCGGGGACGAGTTATGTCTTTAATTTATGGTGTATCCACGATTTATTGGCAAGAATGGTTTTCCAGGGCGGATTCTTGTTCAATAAAACCGTGGAAATAGTAAGAAATTAAACTTTTTTAATCGCCTTTGAACAGCATAGTTACAGCGGTTACGAACATAATGATAGCCGCACCTTTAAATAAAATCCGTTGTGCCCGTTGGCTTGATAACAGATGTCGAATACTGAGAGCACCGAGAATAAATACCGCGCCTACGCTGAATAAGACAAAAACCGTCAGTGGTACTAACATGAGCCCCCAGTTTTGCAACGAGATAGATTCCATGTTAATTACCAAAGGTAATAGAGCGAGATAGAAGGCAATGGTTTTAGGGTTGCTTAACGTTAGAGTGAGGCCAGATAACCAGGCCGCAGCCAACTCCTTTTTCTTAATGGGTTGGTCTTCGCCAATGGATTGATGATCGGCAAACCAAAACTGCCACGCCAAATAACCCAAATATAAGGCGGCACCCCACCTCACCACAACGAATAAAGTGTCAAAGCTGCTCGCGATAATGGACAAGCCAAAAACAGCAAAGGACAAATAAGTGAGATCACCAATAATCAGGCCAAACAACACACTAAATCCCGCTAACGCGCCATTACTCACACTTCTGGCAACCAATGCTGCCATTCCTGGGCCTGGTATCGCCGCAGCAACAGTCAGTGCCGCTGTATAGGTTACTATTTGTGACACTTCTAGCATATCTTTCCTCTCAAAATAACACTTTGAAGTAACAGAACATAAAAATGTCACTTGCGTATGCAAGTGACAAATAGGACTCTTTAGTATATACCCGTCATCTTTCAAGTTGCCTCTTTGTTGGCTGCACTCACTCACCCCGGTCACATAGTTACCTATGCTCCCGGGGATTCGCTCCCTTGCCGTCGCGATGCATCTTGAAATCCATTGGGTATAGACAATAACGACATTTTTCTAATGCTGAACGTCTTAAGTTTGGCATATTTTCATCCAAAATAATTAAGACATTTTTATTAGTTGTCGAATGACTTCCCGAGAAAATACCATATCTTGAACGGCCAAACCAACGGATTGAAAGATAGTCACACCCTGATCGCACAAATTGGAATGAGATTGAGAAACGGTACCAATTTCTATCCCAATGTCTGACCCACTAAGAATACCTTTCTCCCTTGCCTTAATAACAGATTGAGAGGCGGCAAGTACCGATTCATTGGAATCAGTAAATAGGGTTGTATTGCTATACATATCTTCGCTGAGTTCCTGGAATCCCAGTGCCGAAGCGCCAATGGCATTGACATGACATTTAACCGGTAGCTCTTTTCTATTGAGTATAGGGTCACGCGATGCCGTGGTTGTGCAAATGATGTCACTATTGAGTACAGCCTCTGCCGGTGAGGCTTTGATCGAAATGGGAAGATTGAGCGTTTTATCACACCATATAGCAAATTCTCGGCATCTTTCTGCATTGCGACCCCATAAAGTGACTTCTCTAATCGGGCGTACATATAACATGGCTTGCAAATGTGCTTTTGCTTGTAAACCAGTGCCAAGTATCGCTAACCGGCTAGCATCCTTTGCGGCAAGAAGATGAGTTGCATAAGCAGAAGCGGCGGCGGTGCGGATTTCTGTGATAGCGCCGGCATCCACCGCGGCAATCCCTGAAACACCTGGCTCGTCGTAAACTAGCACGCTACCGATGTGTGAAGGTTTATCGCTGTTGCTTTGAAACCTCACTACCACCGACTTTAACCCAAATCCTTTGTATGGCCCCTCCTTAATATAAATCGGCATGGTGCCCATTAAGCCATCTTCACCTTTAACAATATTGCGCAAAGGTTGTTCTACTTTTCTTTCCGATTGCAATTTAAATGCTATTTCACTTAGCTTAAGACTAAGTTCCATCGTCAAATAACGCGCAACGGTTTCTTTATCGACATAAAGCATGTTGATGCCTTTCAATATCAGTTATATACCCGTCATCTTTCAAGTTGCCTCTTTGTTGGCTGCACTCGCTCACCCCGGTCACATCGTTATCTATGCTTCCGGGGATTCGCTCCCTTGCTGTCGCGATGCATCTTGAAATCCATAGGGTATAGATCATCCAGCTTGAATTTATCATCAATCTCAGTTCCAGCAATGCTATTGAGAATTGTCGACATATTCTTTTGAGAAACACCTAACACGACATCTAACATATTCTGTTTGCTAAAACCACGGTTTAAGAATAGATCAATAGCATCTCTTTTCAATTGTCCCCGGCAATAAATGACTTCTATGGTAAATTCACGCAGTGCCAATAATCGTGGGGAAAGATCGTTGGTTTTTTCAATCAATGCCTTAACCGTTTTTTTGTCCACGCCATTATGAATTGCAATATAGGCGTGTGCTTGAACCGTATAATTACAACCATTTTCTATTCCGGTTGTAATCCACACCACAGCTTTTTCCTCTTCATTCAGTGAACTATCAATAAATAGGTCGTGTGCTCGTTGGTAAGCGGCTAATAATGAAGGAGATTCTGACATATAACCACTTTGGTTAGGTATCCAGCCGAAATCATTAATAGAACTTTGAAGTAATTTTTTACTTTTTTCAGGTGTGGTAGTAATGGTGTGTAGAGTAAGTAAAGACATAATAACCTCTGTATATTTTTGAATAAGTCTATACCCGTTATCTTTCAAGTTGCCTCTTTGTTGGCTGCACTCGCTCACCCCGGTCACCATAGTTTGCTATGCTCCCGGATTCACTCCCTTGCCGTCTCGATGCATCTTGAAATCCATAGGGTATATATATTTGCCTATTTTAAAGCAACGTTAGCTTTTATGCGGCTGTAAATACTGACCAAAGCATTTGAATTGGCCGAATATGAGAAATAAATTTTAAATTGTGTAATTTTGCTGCCACTTCTGTCGTGAGTGCGGCATCTACCTCTGAATTAGCAACAGCTTTTGCGGCTGAACTGGTTGAATCTTTAAAAATGATATCTGCAATTCTTAGATTATCAGGCAACAACTCTGGGATTAAAGCCTTTGGTGCCGGATGGGTTGCAATGACGATATTATCTGTAGTTAATTCATCACGAATAGCGATACCATAATTAGGCGTGTAATTTAAAAATGCGGATGACAAGTTAAACCTGTTATCCATATAAAATTCACTGATATTGTAATAAGCATTGGCGACCACCAATGCCTGACAGTTATTTAAAATAATTTGATTACTTGCTTCTTCGTAAGTATTACATAAAACAACCTGGTAGCTTTTGGCGACTTTATTTTTAATAGCAAATTCACCAAAACGAATAGCGGATTGTTCGCTACTTGTGCCTGACGGGCCTAAGGTAGCAATATTTAGAACATCAAATGTATCTTTGTAGAAACTAAAAAAAACACATTCCATGATGTCTCTCCTGGAATTACACTAATAAACCGGATTTAACCAATGTGAGAATTTATCTATTCTACCTCTGATTATTTCTTGATAATCTTTGGCAATAACATTGGCTATAGAATCTTCTTTTTGTATATATGACACATTGTCTATTTGTGACACAATTGATATTTCAAGGCCAGTGCCTGTTAAAAAACAGCCATCTGCTTCATAGAGATCCTTTTGTTGAATTTCTGACTCAATACAGGGAATATTGCGGAATTTACAAATATCGAAAACAGATTGTCTGGTTATTCCATTAAGAATGCCCGCGCTAAGCGATGGTGTAATAACGCAATTATCTTTTACAATAAAAACATTTGATGTACTTGCTTCTGCGCACATGCCTTGTTCATTCAGCATGATAGCATCATCAAATCCGTTTTCTTTGGCATCTTCATGAGCAAGTGCGGAATTAACATAAGTGCCGGTAATTTTGGCAGATGATGGAATTGCCGCATTTGATACACGTCGCCATTTTGAAATAAGACATTTAAACGCTGCTTTTTTGGCATAAGCCCCCATAGGTAAAGCGTTAATACAGAGGGTTGAATTTACACCACTTAGCTTAACGCCAAATTTCTCACCCGGCATTAACGACTTTTTAAGCGCTAATGGCCTGATATAAATATCTTGTTTGAAACCATTTTTAATGATGATATTTTTAGTAATATCGGTTAACTCCTGACTGGTATAGGGCAATTCAATTTTTAATGTTTTAGCTGATTGAATTAACCGTTCATAGTGCTCATGCACTCTAAATAGATTAAGTTGGTTATTGTCTTGATCCCAATAAGCCCGGATTCCCTCAAATGTACCGGTGCCATAATTTAACGCTTGTGTATTGGCAAGAAAGGTCGCATTGCTAAAATTGAGATATTCCCCGTCTAGAAATACGATCCAATCTTTATTAACCGGGCTAACGATATTGTTTGTCATTTAGTGGCCCTCTTGTTCATGATCTCTAAAGCCGAATTTCGCTCAATATTGTTGGTATCATCTCTCAGATCATGGATCCGTGCTGCTTTCCAACTTACCATTGCTGCGGTTCCAATAAGTCCACCGACATCTCCTACATGGATGTCGACATTCATATTGAATTTGGATTCCATTTTTTGCTTTATCTTACTAATGAGTGACGCATCATTTAATTCGTCACTCGGCTCTAAAGTGATCTTGAGCTCATCTGTACCGGCTGTGTTGTTGATTTCAATAAAGTATTCAAAACAATATTCGAGTTCTTCAAAGATGGCATTTTCAATATCAAAAGCATACACATTGGCATTGTTTAATACTAATACATCTTTTACCCGGCCGATGGGTTCTATTTCCCATTGATTTAAGCCTATTGCTTTACACCGAACCATATCCCCTGTTTTGTATCGAATCAGAGGTTTATTCCCTTTATATAAATGGGTAATCACTAATTCACCAGCAACGTGATTATCGCCAACATTGAGTTTTTGCTGAGTAAAAGGGCAAATGAGTTCGTAATAATTGTTGTATGGAATAGTAATAAGCTTATTGGTATTGTCACAAGCCGCCAGAATTGACGTTTCTTGTGAGGCATACATACAGTTGTAAATTTTAGCGCCCCAATTCCGAGATAAGTTTCTTAATCTATTGGGGGTAATAAGTTCGCCAAGCACCAAAATGATCTCGATACCTAATTCTTTTGCATCACATGCATTGTTCCGACAATATTTTAGCAACTCAGCGGCGACCGCAGGTGTGCAAACTAAGGCGGTTATTTTGAGGTCTTGTATCAGCCTGAGTACTCTGTGCATACCAACAACGGGCGAACGAGGCCACATTTTGATAACGGTATGCCCTAAACTGCGAAATACATCTTCAAATGTATCTCCAGTGGAGTGCAATTCCGTTGGACCCATCACGCCAATAATGTGTTGTTTGCCTTCTTGATTGAAAATAGACTCATATTGCAGAGTCAGAAAACTGTTATTAACTAAAGAGTCTATTTCATTGCGAGGACAAGGTGTTGATGGCCCAGTCGTCCCTGTGGTTTCATAATATATCCAAGCGTTATTTAGGCTATCTGAAGATATCGTGTTTCCCGCCTTACTTAGATCTGATTTTGTAGTAAAGGGAAGTTTTTCAATCAATGAGGATAAATTTTCATCATCATTTGGGTTTATTGCGTCTAGACGATCTTGATAGAAAGCTGACCCATTTTTCGTATAATTTATGATTTCTTTTAATTTTTCGTATTGTATTTTTTCCAATGCGGAGATATTTATCTCGCCAGACAGATATTTTTTTAACTCGGTAAGGTATTTCATACCTAATTCATGAAGTTCATTTCTAAAAATGGAATACATATATATTACCTGGTTATTTATAAAGTGGTAAGTTGCCAGTGATTTTATTGATATCTTTCTTTGGTCCAACTATGCCAATTCCAGATAACTTCAATTCATCCGAATGTTCAGCAGATAATTTTCCTTCGTATTCCTCATATGTTCTGCATGATTGCGCTAAACAGGAAAAAGGACTCAATTTAAAATTATCGTTAGATTTTAATTCATTATGAATAGCGGCCAGTACATCATGACTAGCTTTCAAAACAGGCAAAGGCGTTTTAATGACACCGGGATAACAAATGCTATCTTTACTAAAGACATCGTGTCCTACAATCCCGTTGATATTTCTACCAATTGAAACACTAATGACGCTCAGTGCATTCATGGCTAACCCAAGTGGCAGACTATCAGCGATAACGACGACACTTTTATGTAGGTTTTCGTCAAATTCCATACGACTTTCCTATTAACTGAGTGAAATTTATCAACTTATTTATATCGATAATAATATCCGAGACTGTCCATGTACTTATTTCTTTCCATAGTACCACGCCTTTTATATGATCGGGATGATGCATGTATATGTCCAGGTCTTCGTAACTTTCAAAGTAACCAATTAAACTAAAGTCAACTGATTGCTTTCTGTCTACCGTACTGCGACCACAAAACCATCCTTTTATTTCACTTATCTCATTTATATGATTTAAAGTCACCTTCTCTGCTAATATAGCCTTTTCACTATCCCAGCTTATTCCATCCTTGAAGGTAAATAAGACTTGGTGTGCAATTAAGTTATTTTTGCCCAACATAATTTACCTCATAATTAATGATTTTGAGTTATAATAACCTATAGAAACGATCTGATTTATACCTAATATTAGCGCATGCCTGATTTAGTTTTTTTGATTTGCGTCTAATTTAAATAGCACATTGCATTTATAGCAGTCAACTATTTCCCTATGGTAATAATTTAAAAAAGAGTGGGAATATTGTGGTTCTGACAATGATAAGAAAGCTGTTATGGCTTGCCTTTGGCTTATAAAAAACAAGCTCAATTTGATTGCGCTTACGCCTTGAAAATATATTTTGTCGCCTTGTGTTCTACCGTATTTTGAGTATTTGTTTTTTAACATGTTAACCGATCCTTATATTGTTTGGAGACAGGTTATTTTGGATATTTTATCTTCCACTTCTGCCAGACGATCAGGCTATTTTACGACCAGTGGCTATTTTCTAATAGGTAGCAAAGATAATAAAACATTTTGTTGTTATTTCTGATTTGTCAGTAAATGACCAGTTTTTTTGATGTTGAAAATAACTCGCTCATCGGCTGTATTTTGATAAGAAACTACAGCAATTCAGTGGATTCGAGGCAGTAGTCTTGCATTAATGGGCTTTCAAGCCATGGTATGTCGTTGAGCATGTCACTAATGATGAGTGTTTTGGTGATATTTTTAAATCATCTATTATTTATGCTTGATTGTTTGCAATGGGTTGTAATATACTGCGCTCGCTTTCGGGGGCTAGCCCTGAAACACGCCGGCTTAGCTCAGTTGGTAGAGCAACTGACTTGTAATCAGTAGGTCACCAGTTCGATTCCGGTAGCCGGCACCAAATCAAATAAGAAGCCGTTATCTTTTCAGAAGATAACGGCTTTTTTCTTGCTTGATAGTAGATGATGCTGTTTATATATCCAGTTAATTCTGCTATTTTCCAGTACAATTTCCCGCTAAAACGAGTTTCTGAATTCATGGCATGGTTAAATTTACTGTTAGGCTGGTCGAAATAAAACCATGTAGCTATAAATATAGGACGGCAAATTTTTAGATAATACGGATTTATTTTCGCTGGTAAAAACTGACAGAAAAAAATATTAGCGTTTGGGATATCTGTTTTCCAGACATGAAAAAATATTTGCTATAGGTGTGTATCCATCTATTCGTCTGGCGAGAGCTGAAAATAAGATGGGATAGGGTGAGTAGGAAATAGCAGAAGATATTGATGTTGTAAAAGTGTATCAGATAAAAGCAATTTCGGCTCAGAAGAATATTTTTGCTAACTATCTACTGAAGAGTGTGAGTTTAAAAATCACATTGGTTAGAAGCGGATATATCTGACAGTGTTAAAACTTTTCACGTAGATATTTACCTGATAATCGGTAATTTATCGTTAGCAACATTAATTCTGTGGATATCTTAAATGTTTTGCTTGATCTGCTGGCGATATTGCGAATAGGGTTGTTGCGATCTCACATTTGCACCAGTTTCGTTGTCCATCACCTTGTAAACAGGCCGATTTCAGTGTCTTCGGCATAGGTGTTGACACCATTCTTAATCGGCATTTTATGACGGATTTCAACGTCGATCAAAAATATTTTTTACACTCAAATATCCATGAGATAAAAAATCTGTGCTATTTTTTATTTAATGAATTTTTCATCTCATAATAAAAAGGGGGTGTTATGTTGCTTGAAAACTTTTGATAAATAATAAAGAACATGCGTGTTGCTTTAGGTGCTAAGCGTTTTAAAGGAAGGTACATTAGAGGATTAAATGAAGATTATAAATTTGTATAATAAATACGTAGATGAGGAAGAAGAGCACTTTATGGTCATCCGTATTAATAACGATATTTATGTGTTTTCCTCTGAAACTAAGCTTGGTCAAGAATAGGGGTTATTTACTATTTGTATTTAATAGACTAAGTAAACAGATGTATTTAAACGATGTAGTTACGTAACAGAGAAACACAAAAATAGAGAATGGGAAATTTGTTATAATGCCAAATGCATGGATGCATGAGACCATCATGAAAATAATTTTTACTACTATTTGTTACTAAAAGTTAAGGTCAAAATATATGCGCAATATTCAACAAGTTTTAGAGTGTTGGGGCGGTTGGGTTGATGATGCCACTGGTGTTAATTGGCCACCGATCGCTGCTGGATTTAAAGGTCTGATTGCGTCAACTCGTTCATTACGTCCTTCATGCTGTGATAACGATGGCTTGATCATTGATGCTTGTATCGCAAAGTTGCAGACGGTAGATAAATCTGAAGAAATTGAAGTTTTATTTATGTACTACGCTTTAAGGCTTTCCAAACGATCCATCGCGCGTTTAATTAAAGTACCTGATATTGAAGTCCGTTCCCGGTTGCAAAAGGGAGAAAGTTTTGTTCAGGGATGTTTGGCTATGCTTGATATTAAGTTAGAAATGGATGATGAAGTACAAAAACATAAAAAGCTTGCGCGTACGCAAAAAGCTATGGTAGTGTACTAATTAGTTAAAGTTGCGAATAAGCCCCGATAGAAATGAAATATAGAAATATCGGGGCTTTTTTCATTCGGATATTGCAGGTAATGAGGGAAATTAGGATTTAAGCCATTAAATTCGGTTTAAAAAATTCCTGTTATCCAATGAACTCTATTTAGTACGAGTGAACCTTAAGTATCTTCTATTGTACTCTGATAAATAAGTGAAAATTTAAATCATTATTGTCGAAGGCCGCACTGTGTTGCGGCCTTTTTCGTATTTGCCGTCGCGAATCGCTTACGCATATTTTTTACCTTTTTCGCGGTCGGTATCCCTATTAAATCAATCATAACTCGGTGTTGAGAACTAAGTTTCCATAAGAACTAGTCCTCAATGCAGGGCTTGGTTTACCCAAGCACAGGGTGAGTTATTGCTGTTTGATGGAGGTATTTTTGATGAGCAACGGTAGTGATAAAGCGGGTTGGTTAACACCTGTCACGTCTGGGCCTGAGTACGATGATGAGCTGGAGCACATACTGAGTCGTTGGCTGGGAGGTGTTTCTGGTTTGCCTGACGATAAAGTGCGTTCTCGATGGACATCAGCACAACTGCCCCAGTTACCGGCAGATGATGACGGGTGTGATTTTGACATAACGGATTTTATTGCGGATGCCTCGCCGGTTTTTGAGAACCAGACTGATGAAGGAACCAAGTTATGGCGTCATGAGGAGATTGTGTGCTTGATTTCCTTTTATGGCCCGAACAGCCAGCGGTACGGCGCCCGTTTTCGTGATGGAGTGGCGGTCAGTCAGAACAATGACGAATTGGAACGTTTCGGTCTTTCAGTCGACAAACTCAGCCGGCTGACTTCGTTACCGGAACTTATCAATAACCAGAGGGTGCGTCGTTATGACATGACGATCACCTTGCGGCGAAAAGTGGTGCGTGAATACGGTGTTAAATCACTGGTGGAAGCGCCTGTCAAATTCTTAGGAGATTAAATTATGCAGGGTTTACCTGTTTCAAACATTATCAATGTCACGTTGAATATGGCTCCTCATGCGGCTCAATCCCGGAACTTTGGTGCGTTACTGATCATTGGCGCAAGCAACGTGATCAACCCTCAAGAACGTTTACGCCGGTATTCGGATATCGATGGTGTCGGTGCTGATTTTGGACTGACTTCACCAGAATATCAGGCCGCGGCGCTTTATTATTCCCAGTCACCCCGTCCGGTTGATTTATATATTGGTCGGTGGGCTAAGGACAATGTGGTCTCCTCTTTACAAGGGGCAGTATTGACTAAACAGCAGCAAATTATTAGCAAATTTACTGCCGTCACCGAGGGTTCTTTTAAGTTGACGATTAACGGTAAAGAAACGGTATACAACGGCATCGATTTGAGTAAAGAGACCAATCTTAATGGCGTGGCCCAACGGATAGTGGATAAGTTAAAAGATTGTTCAGTCACATATGATAGTTCTTCTTCGCGTTTCGCTATTATGTCGAATTCTGTAGGGGCGGTTGGCTATGTTTCACCGGCAACGACGGGAACTTATATTGGTGATTTATTAAAGCTGGACGAAATATCGGGTGCTACTGCTATCGAATCTACCAAAGCAGAAACCATTGCCGAGGCGGTGGCAGCATTGGGATCGGTATCCAGTGGCTGGTATGGGTTGGTTATCGCTGATGACTCTCTGACGGATGAAGATATTCTCTCTGTTGCTGATTACATTGAATCCGCATCTGTTTCCCGTATCTATGGGCATACAGTGCAAAAAGCAGACGTATTGGATGCTGACGTTAAGACCGACATTGGTACAAAATTGAAAGGGAGGAACTATCAACGCACACTTTGGCAATATTCAACCGGTAAATCCTACACGGTTGCTTCGCTGTTGGGCCGTATGTTTACCGTCAATTTCAACGGCAATAACACCACCATAACCTTGAAATTTAAACAGGAACCCGCTGTAACCGCAGAAAACCTCACGGCAACGCAAGCCAATGCGTTGAAAAAGAAAAATGGCAACGTTTTTGTTAAATACAACAACGATACGGCCATTATTCAGGAAGGTGTCATGGCGAATGGGGATTTCATTGATGAGCGCCACGGTCTGGATTGGTTGCAGAACTACGTTCAGAATAATCTTTATAACCTGCTTTACACCAGTACTAGCAAGATCCCACAGACTGATGAAGGTGTGACACGGCTAATTACCAATGTTGAGCAGTCACTGGCTCAAGCGGCGACAAATGGATTAATCGCTCATGGTGTATGGGGCGGCGATCCGATTGGTGCGCTGGATACGGGTGCAACATTAACCAAAGGTTACTACGTCTACGCACCGCCAATTGCAACGCAGGCCCAGGCTGATCGGGAAGCTCGAAAAGCGCCGGTTATTCAGTGTGCAATCAAATTAGCAGGCGCTGTTCACTACGCTGATGTCATTATTAATGTAAACAGATAAGGGTTGAAAATGGCTACATATTCTTTTCTTGATGTTTCCGCTTCTATTACCGGAGTTGGCGGCTCTTTTGATCTTGGTAACGGTGCCGCGCTCTCGGATGAGGGGATTACAGTCACCATGTCGGAGAGTAAAAACACCATGACCACTGGCGCAGACGGAGAAGTCATGCATTCATTGCATGCAACCAAGTCTGGAACCATTACGGTTAATTTACTTAAGACCAGTCCGGTAAATGCTAAACTGAATGCGATGCTCAGTACGCAATCACTTTCATCAGCAGCATGGGGCAATAACGTGATTGTTATTCGAAATAAGCAAAGTAACGACATTGCTGTTGCACGTTCCGTCGCTTTTCAGAAACAGCCTGATTTGCAGAATAGCAAAGCTGGTAATACCGTTGCTTGGGTATTTGATTGTGGAAAAATCGACATCATGTTAGGCACATTCTAACCAGCTTACTTCACAACCATTTAAATCACCGTCAAATCTACCGGAGCATTTGTCCGCATTTTCAACATCGGACTTATGCTGCGGTAGTTTGAATGAGCTTGAGGATAAGTGATCATGGAATTTGAAATTGATGGCAAAAAATATCGCAGTGGTAAATTAAACGCTTTTCAGCAACAGGATTTAGCGGTGGCTTTAGCGCCGGCTATTCCGGCACTTGGGCTGCTGATGAAAAAGATCGTGACAGCTAAAAGTGATGATGGGATAGAGGGCTTTGAAGAAGTGCTCCCTTATTTGGTGGAATCCATCAGCGCATTAGGAAAATCCAACCGGCATGAAATTAATGATATTTGCTTATCCGTTGTTTCCCGTGAACAGAATGGTATCTGGAACCGGATTTATGAACCTGATGGGCAGGTATTGATGTTCGATGACATCAACGGCTTCGAACTGTTGAAAATTGTCGGTTTTATTATCCGAGACTCATTGGGAAATTTTTTTCCCGCCCCATTAGAGAGCGCAATGTAATCCCAGGACAAGCCAGTTTAAATTTTGAAACCCTCCCGAAAGGGCGTGATTATCTATTACGCCCGGTCATTGCGGGCATGTGCCGTTATGAATCGTTGAAAAACAGCGTCCTTGATCTGGCTGATATTGCATTGATGAACGATGCCCTTGATGTTAAATCGGAAAATGAGGCCATGATAGAGAGGTGGCGAAATGAGCAGTAATGCTGAAATAATTAAAGATTTCCTGGTATCACTTAAGTTTGATGTTGATGAAGTAGGGCAGCGTAAATTTATGGCTGTTACTGCCGAAATCACGTCTAGTATTCTCAAAATGAGGGCGGAAATTGAAGAAGCCACATTAGCGGTGGTTAATTTTATCGCTCAAGCCGCTAATGGGCTGGACAAACTTTGCGGACAGTTGCAAAAAACAGATGCAACAATTGAAAAAATTAAATCTATTAATAGTGGTGTCAGCCTAGTTGTGGGAAGCGTAGAGACATTTCTGCCGTGTATTGATGCTCAATCCCATGCTACAAATGGTCGCCATTTTAATACTGCTTCCTTGGCTGCATCGATGGGTGAGCAGTTATTAAAAGTAACAACGGATTGTGCTAATCAAAATATCGGCACACTTGATAGTGATGACATATTTAATGCCGTTGAGAAATTAGTCAAATGGTTAGACAAAGGAGAAATTTCTGCGAAAGGTTTATTGGCGACATTGAATGAATTGTGGAAATTTACAGGAAGAAAAATTGTTCTGGGAGTATTATTTGATTTTAATAGTCGATTAAATGCATTACAGGAAGAAGCAAAGAAAAATCACGAAACAATAGCTGAAACATTGTCACGGCGGAAAAGAGAATATGATGCAAATAAAAAACCACTTATAACATATGATCAACTTAATAATTGGATGTCAACACATGGGATTTATATTGCTTCTGACCTGACTCCATTTTTCAGCAAAGATAAATATGAAAAATACCAAGAACAAATTGATGATAAGAAAACGATAATCGACAAAGAACATAGCCAGAAAGTTGCTGATATTTCCAGTAAAGTATCAGAACGATCAAGTAAAACGAAGAAGAAACGAAAGAATAAGCAATTAAATAAAGATCATCTTAAGGCTGGCATTGTTGAGCATCACGATGCTCCTAAGGAGTTAAATACTCCAGTTAATCCGCCAACGAATATCTTTAATAGTGAGCTTACAGCCGCAAAGCTAAAAAGATTAAAGTCTTCGCGAGGAGTACGGAATAACAATCCATTAAATATGAACTTTGTACATCAGACAGGAGCGGTACCTGAAGATAACCCAAAACCCAGATTTGCTAAGTATCCAGATGCATTCAGTGGATTAAGGGCTACTGCTCACCAGTTGAGTCGTTATTTTCATGGTAAAACTACAGGAACAAAGCTACAGACTATTGCAAGTATTGTTCCGGTATGGGCACCAAAGAAAGATCATAATAAAACCAAACAGTACATTGCCAATGTATCTAAAATGATGGGAGTTTCTAAGGATACGGTCCTTGATCTCACTGATCCTGATGTGATGCAACGGCTGATTGATAGCATGATGATAGTGGAAAGTGGTGGTAATCCCTATTCACCAGAATTTATCAGGTCAGCGATTATGGCAGAGCTACAGCCAGCGAATAAACCGCCAAAGCGGGCTGGACATTTAAATCATGTGGTTCATTCTTTGCGAAATATGTCCATTGATCACCGAATGATCAATGGTGCGGTGACAAATATCAATAATATGGTGAATCATCAGGAATTTACTCCCGCTTTATTATATCGTGTGCCAATATCTGCCAGCAATAATATGCCGGGAATAGGAGAAGTAAATTATCATATTGAGATTAATGGCGTTGAATCTCCCAAAGAAACGGCGAGACTGACCGGAGAAACGATAGAACGCACTCACAGTATGCTCCTTCGAAATATGCAAACACAGGTGAGATAACAATGGATATATTATCAGTCATGTTTTCTCAGCAAAAGAGAAAAATAGGTGTCATTGTACCGAGTGTCATTATTTCAGAAACACATACGGATGTATCGAATATCACCGATCATCCGGTCCAGCAGGGGGTGACATTCAGTGATCATGCTTATGACAGCCCATCGGAAGTGAGAATGGATTTAGGTTTCGCCGGTGGTGGTTCGCTGCTTGATATTATTGATACAACAAAGGTATTTGATATTTCTACCGGGCTAAACCTTGGAACCAGCCCGCGCGATATATATCAACAGTTACTTGACCTAAGGGCATCACATAAACCGTTTGATGTCGTAACGGGAAAGCGCTTATATAAAAATATGTTGATTAAAGATATCAGTGTCACAACAGATAAAACCAGTGAAAATGTTTTATCGGTAGTTTTAAACCTACGTGAAATTGTTATTGTTGAAACGTCACCGAATAAGGCCGCGCCGGCGGAAAATATGAAAAATCCTGAAGATACAGCACCTGTAGTTAATATGGGCGCCAAAGTCACGGTGAAGCCATCAATGCCAAAAATTATTCTTGATTTTATTATAGAGCGAGGTAAAAAATGGCTAGGGTTGTAGAAATTCCTTTATCACCGCAAAATCAGCAATTCGATATTCAGCTAAATGGCATTAACTATAAAATGAGATTAATGTGGCGTGATATCGCGGGTTGGATTTTGGATATTATGACGCCGGACAGTGAATTTATTGTCACAGGTTTACCGTTGGTTTTTGGGGTTGACTTACTGGAACAATATCGTCATCTTGGTTTTAACGGCTCATTAATTTTTTATGGTGATATAAATCAGGAGAAACCTTTCAGGAATAATCTTGGTAAAGAGGACAGGTTATACTTTGTAATAAGTTAACTTGATGAGAGGAAGGGTAAGATATTCTGTAATAATTTATTACATACGCCGCTTAATTGCGGTTCTTTTATTTCTATTAATTAGGTGAATTATGTCAAAACAATGGATAAGAGAATGCCACCTTATCGTTGTAGACAAAGATGGCGAAAAAGTAAATTTATCAGATCTGAAAATCACATTTAACATTAGCAGAACGGAATCTTCCAATCCTGCTACTGGTATTTTTACTATATATAACCTCAATAACGAAACTAGTAATAAATTACGTAAAAATGAATTTAAAAAGATTAAATTTGTGGCGGGTTACAAGGAGAACTCAGGACAAATATTCTCAGGCCAAATTCAGTACACGTATGTAAAAAGAGACAACGCAACGGATACTTGTGTTGTAATTCATGCAGCGGACGGGGATGAAGCACACAATTATGCGACCGTGAATACCACCATTGCGGCTGGATATTCGCAAGCAGATTTAGATCATTTGCTAATGCGTGATATTGCCAAATATGGCATTACCGCCGGTCTACGCCCTGAATTCAGTAAATCAGCATCACCCAGGGGAAAAGTACTTTTTGGCATGCACCGCAATGAAGTTTCTAATCTGGCAAAACAATGTGATGCTAATTGGCGCTATGAAGATAACAAACTACACATTGTACCCAAAAATAAATACTTAACTGAAGCCATTGTCCTTACATCAAAAACAGGCCTTATCGGTATGCCTGAACAAACTATTGGCTCAGGTATTAACGTTACATGCTTAATTAATCCGAATATCCGCCCCGGGACATTAATCCGACTGGATAACCGTTCAATCAAACCGGTTGATCCGGCGACTAAACAAGCTGCTCAATCTGGTGATCATAAGGATGCAAAAGCACAACCGGCAATGTTGGATGCTGATGGTGATTACATTGTCTTCAATGTGGAGTATTCCGGCGATACCCGCGAAACAGAGTGGTACATGACAATAATGTGTATCGCCAAGAGCGATCATACTTTGCTGAATCAATCAACTCACAATAAGGATAAGGCAGAGAGCGAATGATAAATACTGACGAACGACTCAATAGACCTGAAGCGGTCTTTTTTGCTATGCAAGAAGTCATTAGCGCCGGATTGTATGTCTCCTTGCCTTGCATTATTCAATCATTTAATGCTGATGCGGTAACCATCACCGCGCAACCGGCCATCAGATGGAAAATCAGGCAAAAAGATGGGGAACTGGAATCGGTATCCTTACCGCTGTTAGTGGATGTGCCGGTTATATTCCCAAGGGGCGGTGGTGTGACATTAACCTTCCCGATAAAAGCCGGTGATGAATGCCTGGTCGTATTTGCTGATCGCTGCATTGATTATTGGTGGCAATCTGGCGGTGTGCAGGAGCCGGTCGATCCCCGGCAGCACAACCTGTCTGATGGATTTGCCATTATTGGCCCACAATCCCAGCAACAAAAAATATCGGGTATCAGCACAAACGCTGCTCAGTTGAGAAGTGATGATGGAGCGGCTTATATCGAACTCGATCCCAACAGCCATAACGTCACGATTATCACATCGGCAAAACTTATTGCGACAGCCAATGGCGGTACTGAAATCACTTCACCTGACATCTTCCTAAATGGCAACGTCACCATTAACGGCAATTTATCACAGGGCATGGGCGCTGGTGGTGGCACCGCAACCATGCAAGGCCCGGTCACGGTGAGTAATGATGTGACAGCGGCAGGGATTAGCCTTAAAAACCATGTACATAGTGGTGTGCAATCAGGTGGCGGTAAGACGGGGAAACCTCAATGAGATACAGAAGAGAAATTGACAACGACTATGTATTTGGTCGTGGAGAGGCGGGTTTTCTTATCAACTCACCGGAAGCGGTCGCACAGGCAGTGAAAACTCGCCTGATGTTGCGCAGTGGCGAATGGTTTCTTGATAACCGAGAGGGGACAGATTACGACGACGTGTTGGGTAAAGGCACATCGGGTTTTTATGACCTGATTATTAGACAGCGAATACTGCAAACGCCGGGTGTAGAGAGCATTACCCAATACCGTAGTGAAAGAAACCCGGAAACAAGAAAAATCACCATTACAGCCACGATTGACACGATTTATGGACAGACAGGAGTAACTGCTGATGTATGAAAGTATTATCAACACAATGTTACCTGCTATTGATAAAAATGGGATCAATGCTCCTGATTATCAAACCATCTTGAATAGCTGGAAGACGATATTCAGGGATATTTATGGGGACGATATTTACATTGAATCTGACAGTAAAGACGGTGTTTTTTTATCGCTAATAGCATACGTTATTCACGGTTGTAACAACGCAACCATTGCCTCCTATAACTCATTTAGCCCGGCAACCGCGGTGGGCGAAGGGCTTTCCCGCAATGTCAAAATCAACGGCATCACCAGAAAAAGCGCCAGTAACTCAACAGTGGATATTTTGGTTACTGGTCGAGCTGGCACCGTTATCCGTAACGCTTCTGTCCGGGATGATGCGGGAAACGCTTGGTCACTACCGGATGAAGTCATTATAGATACACACGGGCAGGCTATTGTGACCGCGATTTGTCAAAAATCGGGTGCAATCGGCGCATTACCTCACACGGTTAATCAAATTGCTACGCCAACATTGGGCTGGCAAACCGTGACGAACCCGGTTGCGGCTACACTTGGTCGGGGAATTGAAACCGATGTAGAACTGCGAATACGGCAAGCGGTTTCCGTTGCGCTGCCTTCGAGAACTATTATAGATGGACTGATGGGAGCAATTGCCAACCTGCATGGGGTTTCACGTTACCGGGGATATGACAACGACTCGGACAAAGCGGATGAAAATGGCATACCCGCTCATAGCATTGCACTTGTCATTGATGGTGGAGACTCGAAAGAGATTGCCCGGACTATCTTATTGAAAAAAACGCCGGGCATACCGACATTTGGCACCACCTCTGAAACGATTACCGATGATTATGGTAATAAAAAAACGATAAACTTCTATCGCCCTACACTGGTGCCAATTTACGTTGAAATACACATTAAACCCTTTATCGGATATACATCAGATATTGGCAATAATATTCGTAATGAAATGTCTAACTATATAAAATCCCTTTATATTGGTGATGGAGTATATGTGACTCGTTTATTTGTACCGGCAAATTTATGCAATAAAAACGGTGGACAGACATATGAAGTATTATCTGTGATAGTGGGAAAATCAGCATCGACATTAGGAGCGGAGAACATTAACATTGCTTTTAATGAAGCGCCGACATGTTCACCTGAAAATATTAAAATAATAACGGTGATCGAATGAACAAATATATGAAATTGATTCCTGCATATCACATGGAAGGTAAAAAATATGTCAGGATGCTTGAAGCTGTGACGGATATTTTCAACCAGAATGCGTTGACAACAGACTTACTGATTAGCAGTTTTGATCTTGATAAAGCGGTTGGCAAACAGCTTGATATTATTGGTGAATGGGTAGGAAGAAATCGAATGATTCAGACTCCGATTGATTCCTATTACTTCTCCTTTGATATTACTGACTTAGGATTTGATAGTGGCAGATGGAAAGGGCGGTTTGACAGTGATAAAAGTTATATCAACTTGGATGATGATAATTATCGCGTCGTCATCAAAGCTAAAATAGGCGCAAATAACTGGGATGGAACTGCCGAATCGTTTAATAACATCCTGAGTTTTATTCACTCAAATAATGGCCTGTCTGTATCTTTCGAAGACAACTTAGATATGTCATTTACCGTGACTGTTAAAGGTAAATCAATTAGTACTATTACTAAAGAAATCATCCATCAGGGTTATCTCTCACTTAAACCTATGGGGATAACGGTTAATTACCATATAGTGGAGGGTTAGAAATGGCTAAAAATGATTTTAAAGCATTTGCCATTGGTGAAAACGCGAATACTTTATCACAAGAAGAATATGAAAGTGCAGATTTTATTGAGGAGGGATTTAAATCAGGAATAGCGAGGAGTGAACGATTAAATAAAGTTTGGCGCCAATCTTCGGTTATTGCCGCGGTGATAGGGAAATACATTGCAGAAAAAACCGGTGAAGACGTTATGGATGATGGAGACCTGGAGAAACTCGTAGCGCAATTGGATTTAGCATTAAAACATAAAATTACTACAGAAATCCCTGATGCTTCATTGACGCAGAAAGGCATATCGCAACTCAACAGCGCGACAAATTCTGACAGAGAAGATCAAGCGGCGACGCCGAAAGCGGTTCACGATGTTAGAAAAATCGCTGAGAGCAAATTGAGTGGTGTTTCTGATGCCTCATTGACTCAGAAGGGCGTTGTACAACTGAGTAGTGCGACAAATAGCACAAGTGAAACCTTAGCGGCGACGCCAAAAGCAGTTAAGAATGCATACGATTTTGCAAATACGGCAAATGTAGCAGCTAAAAATGCTCATGATGAAGCGAACAGGGCTACAGATAATGCCAACAGCAGATTGGCAAAAAACCAAAATGGCGCAGATATCCCTAATAAAAGTGAGTTTATAAAAAACCTTGGTTTAGTGGAAACGGTGAATAAGGCAAATAATGCGGTATCTAAAACAGATGCAGATAGCACATATGCGCGGAAAAAATCACAAGATGAGTTTACATGCGGTAGTTTAAATGTTGTTGCTAATCATGAATATCCTGGAATCAAATTAGAAAAAAAAGATGGTAGATACGTTCAAATTTATGCAAATCCCGACGGGCAAGACCCATTAACAATCTCATATAGAGACAAAAACGGCGATACAATCTATTACGCAAGTGTACAGAAGAAATCCGGCATGTTAGCAATGCTAGATGATATCAACGTCCCCGTCGGCGTCCCGCTTCCGTATCCACATAGATATACCCCGGCTGGATACCTCACTTGCAACGGTCAATCATTCGATAAGTCTTTATACCCAATGCTAGCAGAAGCTTATCCTGCCGGTAGGGTACCCGATTTAAGGGGCGAGTTTATCCGGGGGTGGGATGATAGCCGAGGTGTTGATCCGGGTCGGGTGTGCGGGTCGTGTCAAGGTGACGCACTTCAAAACATTATTGGCGGTTTTACAATTCGTCGTCATCGAAGCTGGTCACAGCTAGAAAACGTAACTGGCTGTTTTGATAGAAAATTTAACTCGTCGTCGGGACTTGCTGTAAATCAATCAGCGGGGGAAACTGGTGCTGATAACGTAACATTTGACGCATCACGTGTCGTACGTACTGCAAACGAAACCCGTCCACGTAACATCGCATTTAATTACATAGTGAGAGCAGCATAATGACAGAACAAAAATATTCTTTAGAACACGAAACAGCCGTATTGGGTGAAGACGGATTAGCAATTCAAGCAGGCTGGATAAAGGTTTATCACTCGAATCAGATAACAAGAGAATTCACAGTCTCTGACATTGAATATGTCATGCTGGGTGTCAGTTTATCAGCGGGTGCCTATTCTGATGCGCCAGAACTGCCGACATCTCATGACGAAGCCGTTTGTCGCAGTGAAGACAGTAAGTGTTGGGAAATACTTACTGATTACCGTGGCAAAATAGCTTACGACACGTTAACGCAAGCACAGATTGAGATAACAGAAATTGGGGAATTACCCGCAACACTAACCTTCAAAAAACCCGATACGGATTATGATAAATGGGACGGTAAAGAGTGGATAGTTGATAAAGACCTTCTCAAATCTCATCAGATTAATGAAGCTAAGCAACAACAAGCAGCACTGTTACAACAAGCAAATGAAACGCTCTCATTGCTACAAGACTCTGTTGACTTAGAAGTCGCTACAGACTCAGAGAAAGCCGCTTTGCTGGAATGGAAGAAATACAGAGTATTGCTTACTCGTGTAGATATTCTGCAAGCACCTAATGTTCAGTGGCCGGAAATGCCGAAGTAAACGAAAGCCAGGTGATCGGCTTAATCATAGTACTTCACTGTTTAATTGTGTGATATTATGTTGCTCGCTACAACCAGACACTAACTGGCCTAAAAAACTATAATGATATGTGTTTTTGTTATCGGGCTGCATAAGCAGCCCTTATTGTTATCATTCTGGCATCTCAGGCCATTTAATATCGGGGACCAATGAAGTATCAACACGGTTCAACAATACCAGATACTTTTTCCATGCAAGCAACAGTGCCTGTTCTTCTTCTGAAGCCAATTCAGCATCAACGGCATATTGGAGCAATGTAATGGTTTCATTAGCTTGTGCACACAGTATGCCGCGTAGTTGTTCTGCCTGTTCAATTTCACTGTCCTTTATTGCCGCTTTGTCAGTTACCCACTTCGAGCCATCCCATCTATCAAAATGAGTCGCAGGTTGTTTGAATGTTAGAGTTCCGGGTAATTCACCCAAATCAGTAATTTCTTGCGGTAAGCGAGTTTGTGTATTGTAAGCTGTTTTTCCGCGGCAATCGGGTACAATTTCCCAGTGATTTCCGTCTGCTGTGCGCCTAACAGCCATAGAGTCAGATTTGGGCAGTGTTGGCGCATCTGTGTAGGAGCTCGCCGGTATGCCTACCCCCTTCATCAGATATTCTGGTGTCGAGCCAATAAATTCCCTTGAATGAGGTGCTGCATGGTAGATCGTCAACCAGCCCGCATTTTCTGCCAATCCATCTTTACCTAAGACTGCCGTTTCAGGTTCTAAAGAGTATTTTTGCTCTGTCATTATGCTGCCCTTACTATGTAGTTAAATGCAATATTGCGGGGACGGGTTTCGTTGCCGACAGCACCGCTATTTGTAAATCCTTGATAATCACTACCGTTATTTGTGAACGGTAAAGTTTGCTGTGCATCATCACGATACGAGCCAGGATGGCCGGCTAGATTTGTTACACCGAATGCTCCTTGCGCCCGACCACCGTGACCACCAACGTGCTGGTGCCACTGAACTTGTTGTGGTTGCCATGACAAAATCCCCCGACCACTGTCTACACCGCGCCCATCATCCCAACCACGAATAAATTCACTGCGCAAATCAGGAAGCACACCTGATGGATAAGCAGTGGCTAATTGTGGATATAGCGATTTATTAAATGATTGACCATTGCATGCAAGATAGCCAGCAGGCACATTCGGTAATGGCCACGGAATTGGAGCACCAACCGGAATATTATTTACAGCGAAAACATCATCAAGTGTTGCTAACGTGCCGTTTTTTTCTGGTGTTAATAGGGTATACCTGCGATTGACAGCTGCATCGTTAGCGTAAATTGTAAAACGACCACCCAGAGTTGCTTCAATTCCAATCAATTGTTTGTTTGCCGCTTCAAATTCGAGGTGCGGCCAATTTGAAGCATTATTGATTCTTAAGCTGCCTGTTTGAGCATTTAAAATACTCGAAATCGGTAAAGCACCCACATCTGCGGCAGAGGGTTTGTTTTTTGTGTTATAGTCCCTACGCCAGCCCGGAGCGTAAGCTCCTCCATGATTAATATACGTAAATTGTGCATTGGGGATGCCATTATTATCAGTAGTTGTTGGTGTTGTGACACGAATTGTTGTTATACCGTCTACACCCATGACTTCGATAACAGCACCGGCTAAACAGACATTACCGCAGCCTGTGTCATTGATTGTGCGATTTGAGGCGTATGACCAGGACCCTTTACACATCCAATATGGATAATTAAAGGCCCCTTGGCTTTTTAGCCATTGCAAAAACTCCTCTGTTGTCCATGTTCCCCCGCCGCCAATCGAAATAGCGCCACTATGCGCCCAGCATGCCCCCACATCCCCGGCATTCAAACTGACATCCCCGGTCAGTGCTTTGCCATTAATTTTCCGGCTGCCCGGCACGGCACTTTTCGCCAAATTGACGGTTTCTGATAAACCAATGTTTTCTGTAGCTCACTAACTGACAGCAAGCTTTGTCAAAGCAGCTTTTAAAAGTATTCAATGGGACCCGACATGTTAAAAATTGGGCAGATCTGAGTGTCAATAAATAATCAAAATGATAATTGAAAGAAAAACACCCTAACTATGAATGTATTATAAGCACCATTTGTCTAATAAATAGGCATGAAATTTGGCGTCATCTGCTTTATTTGCTCAGAGATTTCATCACAATGTATCCTAAGCAATAATTCTCTGAATTCTGGGTTTAGACCTACCGTAACACTATATTTTGCAGCACTATACATTAGTCAATCTCTCTCCTATCCATTGTTTTGATATAGTTCACTTAAGATAAATAAATTTGCTTTGTGTGCATGTGTGTATCTTAATGTTAGGTTAAGAAGATATATGAAATCGACTGAATTGATAAAGGGCTAATTACCTTTGGGGGTGAACTTAGAGGTAGTCATCCACAACTGGAAAAATATTCCCAGTTCTGTATCCTAAAAAAGATTTACCTATTGTCTATAAGACTTTGGAGGTCATCATGTTTTTCTCAGTAGGTGTTGAGTTGCCGAAAGATGAAAATACTGCGTATGGTCTGGTTATTCCTGCGTTGTGTACTGAAAATTATGGCTGTTTTTCTGCCGCTGATAATAAAGAAGACATCGCGATAATGGCGCGTGAGGCTATCTTGCTAACAGTAGAAGATATGGTCGCAAATAATAGAACAGTTGAACATATTCAGGATACTGGCTATCTGGTTTATGAGAAAAACACAGAATATCAATATGTTGATAGCTGGTTTGTTATTGATGTTGATTTGTCTGAATTTTCCGGAAAGCAGCAGCGTATTAATGTCTCACTGCCTGATACGCTCATTCAACGTATTGATAATCGTGTCAAAGAAAGTCCGGCACAATATCGAGACCGAAGCCACTTTTTAGCAGAAGCGGCGAGACATGAATTCAGCTAATACTAGCCGCACGGATACGCCTAGCGTTAAAAAAGCCTTTAATATTATTATTAGATAAAATCATAAAAACGGGAAAGTCATTAATAAATCTATACCCTATGGATTTCAAGATACCTCGAGACGGCAAGGGAGTGAATCCCCGGGAGCATAGCAAACTATGTGACCGGGGTGAGCGAGTGCAGCCAACAAAGAGGCAACTTGAAAGATAACGGGTATATAATTCGATTATAGTAATGAGGTTGATATCTCAATTGTTTCCGATATTGAATAACAAAGGAGCTTTAAAAGATAAGTTGAATGAAAGGACTGTTATGTAATTCATAGTTATACATATTTGATTGTATCTATAATTATGGACTGACTTTTTTTACCCATGAACGGATAAATACACGCCAAAATATCAAACGCAAGGCTGTTAAAAATTTGCGTTTTATTTTTTGTATATCTAACTCGTTTACTGTTGAATGTCCTTCATTTCCTATAGATGAGTTACAGGAATGTTCTGTGAGATTTATAACGGAAGGCACAACAGCTTTAAGTTTGATTACATTATTTTCTCTAAGTAATTTCCACTCGTTTGCCACTATCCATACAGGCCGTAAGAAGTCAAATAAACGTTTTGTGGCAGATTTGTTTATAAAATAACCATGAGTTAAAGCCGCATCTATACCCTTCATCTTTCAAGCTGCTGCTTTGTTGGCTACTTTCACTCACCCCAGTCACATAGTTATCTATGCTCCTGGGGATTCGTTCACTTGCCGCCTCGCTGCAACTCGAAATCTATTAGGTATATAACACTAACTAAATGGTAATCTTTGATGAGTGGTTTTTTGAAAGTATCTATGTACTCATTAACTTTGCTTAAAAAACATGTTGGTATGTGGGGTTTTTTATTGTCTATAGTTATTGAAAAATCCAATATTTCTCTAATATCTCTACCTATTTCAGCATCCTCCTCCATAATCAAAGCTAATTGTATATTTTCTTTAATCATTTTTTAGTAAATTTTTAAATGATTTAAAGAGCAACCTGGCTCACCCAAAGTCATTGCACTTTTATAAAAATCTGGGGAAAGTATTTTAATTTCATCTTGTGATAATTCTCGGCCATTTATAGCCTCAATGAATTCAACATTAAGCTCTAATTTTTCAGCTTGATATTGTATGGATTTTTTTCATTCTACATCGTTCTTTAGGTTAACGATAAATATTTTCATCAGAATTTTATTCTGAATAATTTTTTATTTTAATTAGTATTATAATTATATTATGTAATTGATTTCATATAATGAAAAATGATCCTGCTGTGTAAACTTTATTGGTGCAAAATATACCGATTATTTATACAGAAAATTCTGATGTTCTACAAATTTGGATTCGGATAGCCGTTTTTAATCTTGCAGCAATTATCAGTCTATAGGAAGCTATATTTCTAAATTGTGCTAAAATTAATGTCCGTTCTGGTATAACAGCAAAAATATAGCTTAAAAGCTATAAAAAGATGATGGAAGTGTGATGATACAGGACTGATTTATTAGTGAGGGATTAATAATGTTGCTAGATAGAGAACATTTTTCACAGTAAATCTTCACCTTAGTCATTAATTGATACAATTAATGAGGGAAAAGCAGTATAATACCTCATATCAATCAGATTGATAATCAATTAAATGTCTTTAAATTTGACAATTAGGAGCAGGAACACCGATGTTGGTTCAATTCACACATGTATTTATATCAGAGTATATATTCAGTATTGAAAGCTCTTTGTTGAATAAATCTAAAAGATTCCTGTAAGTAACTAGCGGATTGTACTATTATGAATAATGATATATTAGTTTCAATTATCATCCCGGCCTTTAATGTCGAAGATATTATAGAAAATGCTATTAATAGTGTTCTGAATCAGACATATAAAAACACTGAGATTATCATTATCAACGACGGATCGACTGATGGCACAATGGATACTCTTAACCGGCTGTCTGAACAATACTTTAATATTAAGGTGTTTTCTCAAGAAAACAGAGGGATTTCCGCAGCAAGAAACTTTGGCTTAAGTAAAGCCAAAGGAGATTACGTCATCTTCCTAGATAGTGATGACTCTTTTGAGCCGTCGTTTATTGAATCAGTATTGAGAAAAAATTGTGAAACAAAGAGTGATATTACTTTTTGTTTGTTCAAAAACGTTTATACAGGCAAAGAGATTTATTCTAAAGATTATCGAAATTTAAATAATCTAGCATTCAATTTTTTGAATTTTGATTATTTTGGCATTTGTTGCATGTTAATAAAACGCGAGTTCTTGCTAAAAAATAAAATTTGGTTTGATGAAAGCTTAATTGTAGGAGAAGATATTTCATTTATTTTGTTGTGTATCTGTAAGGCGAAATTTTCTTACATCCCAGAATATCTCTATAATTATATTTACCGAAATGATTCCATCATGAATAAGAAGTGGGATGTAAAGAATTATATAGATGAAATCCAAGCTTGGGATAAAATCTATCAAGATATGAACCTACAATACCACAAAAAAGATCGTGAAATCTTTATGAAAAAGGTTAAGTCAAAAGCCCTAAGCTTAAAAGGCCAGTTAATGTGGAAAATGCTAGCTTCCAAAAGGTTTGATGAACTTTCTTCTTTTTTATCCGATTTTTCTTATCAAAGACAAGATGCTGAATTTATCCGGAAGAAAAATAAATTTTTATTTAGGCTAAAAATAATTAACTCTAAAAGCAAAATAATTTGGTTGTTGGCTAATTTATTACTGACTAAAAGAAAAGACAGAATTTAATTTTTAGATAGTCATGAAAACAAAATCATAACCACCCGCACAGCGGGTGGTTTGCTCTAGCCCTATAAGGGCATGTTACCGACTGCGCCTAAATGACGCTGCTTTCTCTTCGTTCAAGCTAAGTGTCTTTGCTGCTTTGGCTTACCCCTTGAAGGGGTCGTTATACTCTCGTGTACTTAGTTTATCCTGAAGTAAATCTGACTTTTCTTGCTCTCTGATATATTTACGGATTGTCGCTTCATTCAACCCCACTGTGCTGACGTAGTAACCTTCCGACCAAAACTTCCGGTTGCCAAA